>JAAXIW010000370.1 GCA_012270135.1 Brevundimonas sp.
GGATGAAGGCGAAAAACAAGGCGAAGACGGCGGCGATCAGGACAGTCGCGCCGGCGATCCCGGCGTCCAACCACGGGCGAGGCTTGCGCGGCTCCCGAACGACCCGCGCGCGCCGCTTGCTGTAAGGGCGGGGTTTCCAGCGCGGGCTGCGGCTGACGATGCGGGACGGCTTGCCCATCCGTTCTTCAGCGGCGCGCCGAAGCGACGGAGCGCGCGTCGGGGTCGATCGCGTTCCACGTCGCCGCGCCGAAAGCGAAGGCGGCCACGGCCAGCAACAGGGCGATGAGGGTCGCCCAACGCCTGCGTCTCATGCGCGGCCTCCCCGCTCGTCCCAGACTGATCCGCGCCGCATCATCGGTGGAGCTCGCCGGAGTCGCTATGAGGCCCGGTCTCGGTCTGAATGGTGCTGTGGTGAAGATCGAACCGCGTCTCGAGCAGATCCGCCACGGCCTGACGCACCGTCTCGGGTTCGATGTCGTCAGCGATCACCAGATGCGCCGTGCAGCTGGGCTGGTCCGCCCCCGAGACCCAGACGTGCAGGTCGTGGACGCCGAAGACGCCGTCGATCGCCTCGATCGCGCTGCGGACGTCGGCCAGGATAACGCCGCGCGGGGCGCCTTCCATGAGGATGTGGGTCGTGTCGCGCAGCAGGATCCAGGTGCGGGGCAGAACCCACAGGCCGATGCCTATGGCGACCACGGGATCGACCCAGGTCCAGCCCGTCAGCATGATGACGACGGCGCCGCCGATCACGCCGATGGAGCCCAACATATCGGCCCAAACCTCCAGATAGGCGCCCTTCACGTTCAGGCTGGTGGCCGCGCCAGAAGCGAGGATACGCATCGAGACGAGGTTTACGATCAGGCCGAAGGACGCGACGATCAGCATGCCGATCGATCCGACGGGCTCGGGCGAGAACAGGCGCGAGACGCCTTCGTAGAGCACGTAGCCGGCCACCACGAACAGCAGGACGGCGTTGAAGGTCGCGGCCAAGATTTCGAAGCGGCGATAACCGAAAGTGCGCAGGTCGTCGGCCTTTCGCTCGCCGATCTTGATCGCCGCCAGGGCGATGGCCAGCGCCGCGACGTCGGTCATCATGTGGGCCGCGTCCGACAGCAGGGCGAGGCTCTTGAAGACGATGGCGCCGATCACCTCGGCCACCAGGAAGGCGGAGGTCAGGACAAGGGCGATGACCAGCCGGCGGCTGCTCGCGCCGGCGCCGTGAGAATGGCCTTCACCCATGCGAATGTCCCCTGCCTTGGCCATGGTCATGGCCGTGATGGTGATGGCGGCCGTCGCCCTTGCCGGCATGGGCCTTGATGCCCCCGGGGTCGCTGCCCAGGTAGGTATTGAGGCACGGCTCCAACGTGGCGTGCGCGATCGAGAACTCGGTCTTGAGAACGGCGCGGACCGCGGCCTTGACCTGTTCGAAGGCATTCAGCGACGCGGCTTCGGGCACGATGTGCGCCTCAAGCGAGCGGTTGTGCTCGTCCAGGCTCCAGACGTGGACATGGTGCAGGTCGCGCACGCCGGGCACCGCCTGGACGGCGGCCACGATCCGGTCGAACTCCAGGTCGTCGGGCGTCGCCCCCATCAGCAGGCGGATGGTGCGGGGCAGGAGAGAAAAGCCCTGCCACAGCACATAGGCCGAGATCACGAGGGTGATGATCAGGTCGGCGACATAGAGATCGTAGAAGATGATCAGCAGGCCGGCCACGATCACGCCGACCGAGGCCATGGCGTCCGACACATTGTGCAGGAAGGCGGCCTTGATGTTCAGGCTGGTCTTGGACTGGGCATAGACCAGAACGGCTGTGACGACGTCGATCGCCAGGGCGATGCCGGCGACCCAGATGACGATCCAGCCGTCGATCGGCTGAGGATCGAGGAAGCGATTGACCGCTTCGTAAATCAGATAGAGTCCGACGATCACCAGGGTCGTCAGATTGATCAGGGCGGCGACGATCTCGGCCCGGCCATAGCCGAAGGTCATCAACTTGTCGGCCGGGCGTCGACCGATCTTGCGGGCGAACAGGGCAAGCCCCAGGGACGCCGCGTCATTCAGATTGTGCAGGGCGTCGGCGACCAGCGACAAGGAGCCCGACACCACGCCGCCGATGATCTGGGCGAGCGTGAGCAGAACGTTGACGGCGACGGCTGCGGCCAGCCGCCCGTCGTTCATGCTCTCCGTGCCGTGATCGTGGCCTTGTCCCATCCGTGTCTCCTCAGTTCGTCATGACGGATAACGCCAAAGGTCGCAAAGGAGGCGGACCCCCGGGGCGATTTGCTCCGACGGTTCACTTCTCAAGCGATCTGTCGCCCCTTCCTTTCGAGGCGCGGTGCTTGACCGCCCCGGACGCGAACGTCGGCAGAACGGCAGGGCCCGGATGGGCGCCGACAGAAGGCCGCCGATTTTTCGAGGTCATCGGCCCGTCTCCTGGTTTTTGGCTCTGGCGGCGTCCCTGAGAATGTCCACTCCGCCCTTTACGGCGATCCCGGCGACGAGGACGCCGACAACGAGGTCCGGCCAGGTCTGGTCGAGCCAAAGAACCAGTCCGCAGTCGTCGATACTGCCGACATTGGAGGCGAAATCGTTGAAGCTGAAGGTCTCGGCGGCCTTCATGTTCACGTCGTCGCTGCGCTGGCGCCGGATCAGTTGCAGGCACACGAGGTTCACGATCGCGGCGACCACCGCCAGCCCCATCATCGTCCAGCCGACAGGCTCCGTCCCCATCAGCGTCCGTCTCAGCACATCCAGTAGGACGCCACCCGCGAAGACCAGCAGCAGGATTCCGGAGACCCGCGCCGCGCGGGTCTTCCAGATCACGGCTCGGCCCACCGCCAGGAAGCTGATGAGGTAGACGGCGGAATCCGACGCGTTGTCCAGGGCGTTGGCCAGCAGGGCGCTGGAGTCGGCGAGCAGACCGCCGATCCCCAGCCCGACGAAGAGGGCGGCGTTGAGGGCCAACACCACCAGCAGCGTTCGGCGCTGCAGACCCTCCGCCTCGTCTCGTTCACTCATCAGTCCTCGATCCCTTCCGCCTTGCGATGCCTCACCGCCTTGGCGGCGAAGGTAGGCAACACCAGCAGCGTCAACGCCGTCGCCGTCAAAAGGCCCCCGATCACCACCGTGGCCAGGGGTTTCTGGACCTCGGCCCCGGCCCCATGGGCGATAGCCATGGGAATGAAGCCGACGATGGCGACCAGGGCCGTGGTCAGCACCGCCCGCCGGCGGCTGACCGCGCGTTCGATGGCCGCTTCCGTGGGTGTGCGGCCCGCCGTCAGACGCTCCCGGATCGCCTGCATCAGCACCAGGCCGTTCAGAGTCGCCACCCCTGAGACGGCGATGAAGCCGACCGCGGCCGAGACCGAGAACGGCATGCCCCGCAACAGCAGCGCAAGGGCCCCGCCGACCAGGGCGAGCGGGACGCAGGCGAACACCAGACCGGCTTCAGCGAAGGAGCCGAGGGCCATGAACAGCAGGACCCCGATCAGGATGAAGACGACCGGGACGACGAGGCCCAGACGTTGCTCGGCCCGCTTGAGGTTCTCGAACTGTCCGCCCCAGTCGAGCCGGATGCCGGGCGGCAGGTCGATCCGCTCTACCCGAGACTGCGCGTCGGTGACGAAGCCGCCCAGATCCCGCCCGCGGACGTTCGCCTGCACGACCATGCGCCGGCTGCCGTTGTCCCGGCTGATCTGGTTCGGCCCCTCGGCCGTCTGGATCCGCGCCACCGAGGACAGGGGCACGATCACGCCGGTCGAGGAGACGATCGGCAGCGCCGCGAGGCTCGCCGGGTCGTTGCGGACCGTCTCGGGGAGACGGACGACGACATCGAAGCGCCGATCGCCTTCGAAGATGCGCCCGGCCTCCGTGCCGCCGACGGCCGTGGAGACCGCCTCGGAGACGTCCGCAGCGGAAAGGCCGTAGTTGGCCGCCGCGAAGCGATCGACGCTCACCGTGAGCGTGGGCAGGCCCGACGCCTGTTCCACCCGCACGTCGGCGGACCCCGGCGTTTCGCGCAAGGCGCCCGCGACCTGGTCCCCGATCCGCTGCAGGGTGTCGAAGTCGTCGCCGTAGACCAGCACCGCCAGATCCGTCCGCACGCCGGAGATGAGCTCGTTGAACCGGAGCTCGATCGGCTGGCTAAACTCGAAATTATTGCCGATCTGCTGGCCCGCGGCCTCCTCGATGCGTTCGATGAGCGCTTCCTTTTCGAGGCCGGGATCGGGCCAGTCGCCGCGGTCCTTCAGGATGATCACGCTGTCCGAGATGTTGCGCGGCATGGGATCGACGGCGGCCTCCGCCGTGCCGGTGCGCGAGAATACGGTCTCGACCTCGGGCTGCGCCTTGATGGCCCGTTCAAGGGCCATCTGCATGGTCAGAGATTGCTCCAGCGAGGTCGATGGAACCCGCAGGGCCTGCATGGCGATGTCGCCCTCGTCCAGGGTGGGAATGAACTCCCGGCCCAGGGTGGCGAAGACCAGGCCGCCGACGACCAAGGCGCCCAGGGCCGAGACCAGCACGATCCTGGGCTTGTCCACGGCGGAGCGGATCGCCGGCTGGATCCAGCGGCGGGCGAAGCGCAGGACCCGGGTTTCATGCTCCTGCACCTTGCCGTCGGCGTCGAGATGAGCGCTTTTCGGATCGCGCACCAGCAGCGCGGTCATGGCCGGCACGAAGGTGAAGGAGAAGATGAAGGCGCCGACAAGGGCGAGCATGACGGTCGCCCCCATCGGGATGAAGGTCTTGCCCTCCACGCCTTCCAGCATCAGCAGCGGCGTGAAGACCAGCAGGATGATCAGCTGGCCGAAGGCGGCGGGTTTCACCATCTGCCGCGCGGCGGCCATGGCGACGCCCAGCCGTTCGTGTCGACTGAGCATCCGGCCGAGTTGAGCCCTACGCTGGGTCATCATCAGCAAGGTGTTCTCCACCACCACCACCGCGCCGTCGACCATCAGGCCGAAGTCGAGGGCGCCGAGGCTCATCAGGTTTCCGCTGA
>JAAXIW010000303.1 GCA_012270135.1 Brevundimonas sp.
AGGTCCCAGCGGCGGCCGTCCGGCGCGCGCCGCGGCTGTGCCAGGAAGGGCATGGACTTCAGGTCGGGCCGATGGGTGACCATGCCGCGCGTCGCCAGGGTCTCCGGGTCCATGGCCACGGCCGAGCCGCCCTCCCACAGGGCCCACAGTTCGTCGCCGGCCATCAGCACCGAGGTGTTGGCGGCGTTGACGTCGTCCGGCCCGCCGATCTCGGCGCGGGGATCCCCGAGGGTGCCGAAACCGGGCATGACCATGGCGTCGAGCCGCGTCTCCTGGCGCCGCTTCGGCGTGTCGACGAAACGGGCGGCCAGCACGGCCCGGCCCTCGGAGATGCGGAACCGCCGCACAAGGCCGTCGCCGTCGAACCAGTGGTCGGCCGAGCGTCCGGGCCGCCGGAACTTGGCCGGGCCGTTGCGGTAGAGGGCGCCCTCCAGCCCCGCCGGAGCCCGGCCGTGGATCAGGCGCATGGCCGTCGGCGCCACATCGGCCTCGACATCAGCGGTGGCCAGACCCCAGTCGGTGGCGATCCGCATCGCCGTCATGGCCCGGACGGTCTCGGGGGTGACGACGGCGGCCGCGGCGGCGGCCGCGCCGGTCAGGAAGTTGCGGCGGGAGGCGATCATGGGAGGGTCTCCGGAGAAGGGTACGGCGCGGCCTCAAGCAGCGAGCCGCCGCGCGGCGAGCGGTAGGCCGCTCAGCGAAGGCTGATGGTCTGGGCGGTCGGGCCCGAGACGGCGAAGCGGGCCCGCTCCCAGCTCGCCGGGCCCATGTTGCCGACGGCGTTGTTGGAGAAGGCGTAGGGTTCGACGGGGAAGCCGAACGGGTTGAAATTCATCTGGCCGTCGCCGTTGAGATCGTGAAAGGCCTTGGCCGCATAGTCGCCGGCGGGCAGCCCTTCGAAGACGGCGGTGCGCTGTCCCGCCGCGACGTCCACCCTCTGGCCGCCGACCGGCCGGTCCCCGGCGTAGCCCGCCGCCGAGTCGAAGAGGGCGACCATCACCGCGCCGCCTTCGGCGCCGGTCTCGAAGGTCAGGGACACGGTGCTTGCGGGCGCGGTCTGGCCGAGCGCGGCGCCGGCGGGAGCGATCAGTCCGGCGGCGGCGAGGGCGATCAGGGAGAGGCGGATCATCAAGAGTCTCCAGGCGGGGAGACCCGACCACCGGACCTCCGAGGCCCTGACCCTGAGCGGACCCCTCTCCCTCCGCCACGCCGGATGCGGGGGGCGACGCCTCGCCTTCGTGAACGGCGGCGTCCGTCCGTTCGCGAAGCGCCAACGACCGCCTAGCTGCGCCGGATGCGCCTGCGCATCAGCCGGTCCGACAGGGCCTCGGCGTGTTTCAGGGTGAAGGCCAGGGCCGCCGGGCTGCCGCGCTTGGGTCCGACCGTGTCGGCCACCACCGCGCCGCGCTCGCCCAGCTCGGCCGGCGCGCCGGTCGTGGTGTCGATCGCCGTCTGGTGCTCGACCTCGGCGTTCAGCTCGGCCCCCATCAGGATGATCTGCACGCTCAGCCAGGTCCACAGCAGGAAGCCCATCATCGCCGCCAGCGGACCGTAGGAGGCCGTGCGCACGAAGGTCTGCAGATACCAGCTGAACACCAGCGACAGGGTCAGGCTCAGGGCGGCGGCGAACAGGGCGCCCGGCGTCAGCCAGCGCCAGCGCGCCCGCGCCCGGCACGGCCCGAAGCCGTAGATCAGGGTCAGGGCGGCCACATAGACGGCGCCGAGGATCGGCCAGCGCAACGGGGCCAGATGCGACCACTCCGCCGCCAGGCCGAAGACGCCGAGCACCACCGGCACACCGACGATCAGGCCCGCGGTCAGCAGCACGCCGACGAGCCCGCTGACGGTGAAGGCCATGCAGATCAGATTGTATTTGACGATATTGCGCCGCTCGACCTCGTGATAGGCGATGTTGAGGCCGTAGAAGAGCACCTTGATCGCTCCGTTCGCCGTCCACAGCGACAGGGCCAGGGTCCAGACCAGGGTGAAGGTCAGGGTGGTCCTGGCGTTCTCGGCCAGCCGCTGCATCTCGCCGCCGAGGAACTCCGCCACCCCTGACGGCAGCACCGAATACAGGAACTGCAGCCGTCCCCAGGCGTCGGCCGGATCGGCGAAAAGGCCGTACAGGGTGACGAAGGCGGCCAGGGTCGGAAACAGCGACAGCAGCACGAAGAAGGTCACGCCGCCGGCCACGAAGCCGACCCGGTCGCCGAAATAGGACGCCCCGACGCGCCAGAAGATGTCGACCCAGCCCTTGTGCGGAATGTGCTCGGGGCGCTGGGCCAGTCGCCCGCGCCCCGGCTCCTTGGCTTCGAAATCCTCGGGCGTCGGCGCCCTGGGCGGCAGGGGTTCGGGGCGCGGCGGCCGAAGCTCCAGCCCGTATTTGTGCCCCCGCGTATAGAGCAGATGCGCCGCGCCGGCTCCGGCGGCGAGCCCTCCCGCCACGGCGCCGAACAGGCCCCACGGCCCGAGGCCGCCCCTTGCTCCAGACCGTTTCTGCATCCTCGCCGTAACGGCTCCGCTCGGCCGGCGTTCCGGCGCCATCGCGCTTGATATCCTCGCCAAGCCGCGCCAATCCGTCCCGATGACCGCCGCCGCCGCCGCCCCCACCCTGCTCACCGCCTGGAAGGCCGCCACCGCGCGGCTCAAGGCCGGACGCATCGACAGCCCCTCGATCGACGCCCGACTGCTGCTCGAGGTCGCCACCGGCTGTTCGCGCACCGACATCCTGACCGACCCCTACCGCGTCGTGACGCCGGACCAGCAGACCGGGCTGGACGCCCTTCTCGAACGTCGCCTGCGCCGCGAGCCGGTGTCGCGCATCCTCGGCCGGAAGGGCTTCTGGAAGATCATGCTGAACGTCACCCCCGACGTGCTCAGCCCCCGCCCTGACACCGAGGCCATCCTCGACGTCGTCCTGCTGGCGTATCCGCCGAACAAGGCGTTCGAGATGATCGACCTGGGCACCGGCTCCGGCGCCATCCTGCTGGCCGTCCTGGCCGAGCGCTTCGGCGCGCGGGGCGTCGGCACCGACATCTCGTTCGAGGCCCTGGCCGTGGCGAAGGAGAACGCCACCAACCTCGAGCTCGACAACCGGGCGACCTTCCTGCGCACCGAATGGGCGGCCGGATTCGCCGACCACAGCTTCGACGTCGTCGTCTCCAACCCGCCCTACATCCCGTCGGGCGACATTGCGGGCCTCGACCCCGAGGTGCGCGACCACGACCCGCACCTCGCCCTCGACGGCGGCCCGGACGGCCTGCAGGCCTATCGCGACCTCGCCCCCGAGATCCGCCGCATCCTCAGGCCCGGAGGCCTGTTCGCGGTCGAGATCGGCTGGGACCAGGGCCCGCAGGTCAAGGCGCTGTTCGAGGCCGCGGGGTTCGAGAACGTCATCGTGGTCAAGGACCTGTCGGAGCGCGACAGGGTGGTCACCAACGGTCCCGACCCCAGGACCAACCCCGTCCCGAAGATGTAGCCCCTCCCGCGGCGTCAATTTATCCGCTTGGAAACCGCCCGCGCCCGCGCTAAGTCTCTCCTGTCTCCCACCCAAACGCACGCCATGGACCGCCTCAGGCCCAGTCCCGCGCGCCCAGGGCATCTGACGGTCAGGCCAGTCGGCCCGGCGGACCAGGGGGGGCGACGGATTTCCGATCACATCGTCAGCGGGGATTGGCCCCGGAACGACGCGGAACGACCAGACGGACCGCGCCGGAGGCCCACGCCCCGGACCGTCCCTCATACAAAGCACGGTAGCGTCCGATGAGAGATTTCAAGGGCATGAAGCGTCAGCGCGGACGCAACAGGAAGCCCGGCGGCGGCGGCGGCAACGCCAATGCGACCAATCCGAACCGCTCCTGGGACTCCCAGGGCCCGGAGAACATCAAGGTCCGCGGCAACGCCCAGACCGTCTACGCGCGCTACATGCAGCTGGCGCGCGACGCCTCGGCCGCCGGCGACCGCGTCCTGGCCGAGAACTACACCCAGCCCGCCGAACACTATTTCCGCGTCCTGCGCGCCCTGCAGCCTTCGCGTCCGGTGTCGGAGATCGCCCAGCGCGAACTGGCCGGCCAGGGCTTCGACATCGATTTCGAGGACGAGACCGGGGCCCAGGCCGCCGCCATCATGGCCGCCGAAAAGGCCGAGGCCGACCGTGTCGCAGCGGCCGAGGCCCGCCAGCGCGAAAATGACGAGCGCCAGAACGACCGTCAGGGCGGCGACCAGCCGCGCCGCGAATGGCGGGACCGCGACGACCAGAACCGCGAGCCCCGCGCCGAGGGCGACAACGAGGGCGGTCGCCGCGAGACCCGCCGCGAACGCTGGGAACGCCGTCAGCAAGAACGCAACCAGCGCTTCCAGAATGAGCGCGCCGAGGCCGGCGAAGGCGACGGAGCCACGACCGCCGAACAGGCCGCCCCTCCCGCCGAGGCCGCGACCGACGCCGCTCCCGAACGCGCCGAACGGCCCCGCCGTGAGCGCCGCCCGCGCGCCGAAGCCGCCTCCGGAAGCGACGACGCCCCGACCGCCCTGCCGGGCTTCCTGACCCGTTCGGCGGCTCCGGCCCCGGAGGCGTCGCCCGAGGGCGGAGAGGCCGAAACGCCGGCGCCGAAGCGTCGCGCCCCGCGCCGCAAGGCCGAGGCTCCCGCCGGGGAAGGCTGAGCCCCTTTCCACCGTTCGATGGGCGAGGCGGGTTGACGCGCCGCGCCGGGATCGGTCCAAGGGAGGCTTCTGTACGTCGACGGACACCCGTCCCGCCCTTCCGCGGGGCGGCGGATCCACGACCCACGGGAGCGCCTTATGACCCGCCTGCCCCGGCCATCCGTGCTGATCGCCCTGGCCGCCCTGTCCCTCTCCGCCTGCGCCGCCGTCCCGCCCCCGCCTCCGGTTCCGGGCGGCCCGGGCTCCGGCCCCGTGCTGCGTGACTGGCGCGGCATCGTCACCCCCGCCGACCGCGACCGCTACAACCGCCTCGACGCCGCCTGGGAGCT
>JAAXIW010000265.1 GCA_012270135.1 Brevundimonas sp.
AACCATGCCCGCCCCGCGCTACCCCTTCGCCAATCGAAGGAGTGACCGGATGCCTCAGCCCATCGACCCCGCCGCCACGCCCGAGGACCCGGACGCACCGCAGATCGCCGCCGACGACGCCGGCCCCAGCGCCGCCGCCGAACGCGCTTCGAAACAGGCCGCCAACGACGACCGGGACGGCGACGAGGAGTGCGTCTGATGGCCCGCGCCCCGGCTGAAACCACCCCGACCCATCCGGATCACCAGCAGATGGACCGGTCCAATGATCCCGAGGTCACCCGGGCCATGGACGAGGCCGCGCCGGCGGTCGCGATGGCGAGCCGCCGCCAGCGCCTGACGGGCACGGCGACCGGCGTAGGCAGTGTCGGCTTCGACGAGAGCGGCGCCTTCGACGTCGGCGATCCGGATCACCCGCCCCAGGCCCCTTCCGAGGCGGTCTAGTCCGTGGAGCGCTCCACCCCGGGTCGCAACCGGAATGTCAGGATCACCGCCCCGACCAGGACCGCCACCGCCGCCGCCAGCGACACATAGGCCAGCGGCGCGTTCCTCTCCTGCTCGGCCACGAAGGCGCCCAGCAGGCCCCAGGCGACGGGAAGGGCGAAGGCCAGCATCCGCAGCTTCGCTGTCACGCCCAGCGCTGTCAGCGCCACGATCACGATGGCCAGCATCGCCCAGACGGTGGGCGGCGGGCTTTCCGGCAGCGCGCCGTTCCCGGTCAGTATGGTCAGCAGATTGACCGGCGAGGCCACCGTCAGCCAGCCGGCCAGCATCGCCAGCGGCCAGACCACCAGCCACCGGTCGCGCTCCGTCCGCCCGAGGGCCCGGATCGTCCCCGCGTTAAGCAACAGCGGAACCAGCACCGCGAACAGGCTGCCGAAGATCAGCACCACGGTCGCCCATTCCCAGTCGAAGGCCGACGCCACGATCCACCAGCCGATTCCGAGCAACGCCGCCACTGAGGGCCATCCCATCCGGTGGATCAGCAGGCTCTCGCCGGTCTGGGGCAGGACCTGGCGCACCGCATAGGTCATCAGGCCGAGATAGATAAGGCCCCAGATGGAGAAGGCGTAGCCCGCGACGCGCAGCGTCTCGTCGCTGTCGGCGGAGAACTCCTGCGGCGTCTGCCCCCATCCCACGGCCATCTGGCCATAGGCCACGGCGATGGCGAAGATCGCGCTGGCCAGGACGATCCAGCGGCGGGTGGTCTGGGCGGCGGCGGGGCGGACGAGCGAGGACATGGCGGCTCCTGAGGGGCGGGGCGGTGTGCCCCCTCTACGCGCCGCGCGCGCCGTTGGTTCACGGTCCACCGAGGCGCAGGGTCCGGGAGGTCAGTCCCGGGACCGGATTCGCGCCGGATTGCCCATCGCGCTCGCGCCGGCGGGCACGTCGCGCGTCACCACCGCCCCCGCTCCGATGATGGCGTCGGCGCCGATCGTGACTCCGGGCAGGATCAACGCTCCGCCGCCAATCCAGACGTTGAAGCCGATCACGATCGGCCGCCCGAACTCGACCCCCGCCGCGCGCTCGGCCGCATTCCTCGGATGGTCCGCCGTCAGGATCTGCACGCCCGGCCCGATCTGGGTCCCGTCGCCGATGTCGACCTCGCAGACATCGAGGACGATGCAGTTGAAATTGAGAAAGACGTTCCGTCCCAGCCGGATGTTGTAGCCGTAGTCGCAGTGGAACGGCGGGCGGATCACCGCCCCCTCGCCGACCTCTCCCAGCCGCTGACGCAGCAGATCGCGCCGTTCCGCCGGCGTCGCTGCCAGCGCCGCATTGTAGCGCGCCATCCAGTGTTTGGCCGCGGTCTGGTCAGCCTGAAGCTCCGGGTCGCCGGGATCGTATGGCAGGCCCGAGATCATCTTCTGCCGTTCGCTCATGAACATTCGGCGGCCCCGCGTAACGAGCGCCGACTTCGGCCGCAACGGCCCGCCGGGTCAAGCCCGGGCGAGCCTCACGCCGCCGCGAAAACGCTGCGGAACAGGGTTGCGCCGTCGGCCGATCCCAGCTCTTCCTCGAAGGCCCGGTCCGGGTGCGGCATCATCCCCAGCACATTGCCGCGCGCGTTCTGGATGCCGGCGATGTCGGCGACCGAGCCGTTCGGATTGTCGACATAGCGGAACACCACCTGACCCTCGCCCTCGATTCGCTTCAGGGTCTCGGCGTCCGCGAAATAATTCCCGTCGCCGTTGCCCTGGGTCATGATCACTTCGCGCTGACCCTGATAGCCGGAGGTGAAGCGGGTCTGGCCGTTGGCGACGGTCAGGCTGATCGGCTTGCAGACGTATTTCAGCCCGGCGTTCCTGAGCAGGGCGCCCGGCAGCATCCCGGCCTCGCACAGGATCTGGAAGCCGTTGCAGATGCCGACCACGGCCACCCCGTCGTCCGCCGCCTTCTTCACCGCCTGCATCACGGGCGACTGCACCGCCATGGCCCCGCAGCGCAGATAGTCGCCGTACGAAAACCCGCCCGGCAGGACGATCAGATCCAGCCCTGACGGCAATTCCGTCTCCTGATGCCAGACCATTTCGACGGTCTCGCCCGTCGAGCGTTCGACGGCGACCTTGCAGTCGCGGTCGCAGTTGGACCCCGGGAAGACGATGACGGCTGCGCTCATGGCGCGGGCGTGTAGCAGGGTTCGCGGCCGCTGTCAGGGCGTCGCGGAACCATAGTCGAACCGATGCCGGATCAGCATGGCGCCGCCGCCGTGTTCCGGGCTCGGCACATACATCTGGATGTCCTGATACAGCCCCATCCCGGGACTGCTCTGGACGAGAGTCCAGCTGCGGGCTTCCAGGTCGTTCTTGCCGGGACCGGTACGGGCCGCGCCGCTGATCTCGGCCCCTTCCCAGGGCTTGGTCAGGTCGCGGGCTTCCTCGCGCGTCAGACCGGGGTCATGCACCATGCAGACCAGACCGGATACGTGATCGACCGCGGCTGTCCCGTTCAGATAGCGGCGACCCGGCCCCATCTCGCCGATCCACACCGTCGTCCGTCGCCCGGACTGGGTCAGGGCGACCCATCGCTCGCGCACGGTCTCCTTGCCAATGATGGTGGGCGGCCTGCGCACCTCGCCCTCGTCGGGTCCGGCGCCCAGCGTCCGGGCCGCGGCATCGAACGTCTCCCACGAGAAATCCTGACTGGGACAGAACAGAGCCGCCTGGCCGATGATGCCGCGCCCGGCCTGGGCCGCCGGGTCCGGCGCCTCTTCGCCGCGGTCGCCGCATGCCGCCAGCGTCAGGGCCGCCGCCGCCGCTATCGCCATCATCCTGCCGGCCATCGCAGCCCCCTCTGTCGTTTGCACAGCTTGCCGATGGTCAAGCTTAGGGGGGTGGAGCGAGGTGTCAAAATCCGGCGTTAGCCCCTGTTCTCATAGGTCGCCGTGATCGACGCCTTGGCCAGGGTATGGAAGTGCAGGTTGAACCCGTATTTCGCCCCTGAGTCCTCCGGCGTCACCGGCAGGCTTTCCGCATCCACCGCGAACACCGTGAAGATGTAGCGGTGCGGCCCGTGCCCCGGCGGCGGGGCGGCTCCGCCGTAGCCCGGCTCTCCGAAGTCGGTCCGTCCTTCGACGGCCCCACCCGGAACCGGGCCTCCGGACGGCAGTTCGGTCACATCCGCCGGGATGTTGGCCACCGTCCAGTGCCAGAAGCCCGAGCCGGTCGGGGCGTCCGGGTCGTAGCAGGTGACGGCGAAGCTCTTCGTCCCCTCCGGCGCCCCGGACCATTTCAGATGGGGCGAGGTGTTTCCTTTCGCCTGCACCTGCGCGTCCGGCAGCACGCCGCCATCGGTGATGTCGTTGGAACTGAGGGTGAAGGTCATGGCGCGTCCTCCTGCGTTGGGTCCAGCCACCCTAACGCAGCGAGCCGCCGGGAGTCGCCCCTAGTGCGCCGCTTCCTTGGCCGCCGGCGTGAACGCCGCGTCGTCCATCAGCCCGCCGGCCAGCGCCGCCGCGAACAGGATGCAGCCTGCCAGCACGAAGAGGGCGACGGCCAGTTTCAGGCCCCGTTTCACGCGATTTCGACGCGATAGCTTTCGATCACCGTGTTGGCGAGCAACTGCTCGCACATCTTCTTCGCCTCGGCGGCGGGATCGTCCACGCCGTCCAGGTCGAACTCGATCAGCTTGCCGACCCGGGCGTTGCCGACCCCGGCCCAGCCCAGACCGTGCAGGGCGCCTTCGACAGCCTTGCCCTGAACGTCCAGCACGCCGGGCTTCAGGAATACGTGAACCTTGACCCTCGCCATCAGTGCAGTCCCCCCTGAATCACGGTCGGCATGTCCTTCATGATGCCGAGGCGGCGGGCCACCTCGGTGTAGCTTTCGATGACGTTGCCCAGATCGCGGCGGAAGCGGTCCTTGTCCAGCTTCTCGCCCGTCGTGCTGTCCCACAGGCGGCACGAATCGGGGCTGATCTCGTCGGCCAGGATGACGCGGCTGAAATCGTTCTCCCAGATGCGGCCGAACTCGATCTTGAAGTCCACCAGGGTGATGCCCACCGCGCCGAACATCCCCGACAAATAGTCGTTCACCCGCACGGTCATCGCCAGGATGTCGTCCAGCTCCTGGGTCGTGGCCCAGTTGAAGGCCGTGATGTGCTCCTCGGTGACCATCGGGTCGTTGAGCTCGTCCTTCTTGTAGTAGAATTCGATGATCGAGCGGGGCAGGGGCGTGCCCTCGTCGATGCCGAGCCGCTGGCTCATCGAACCGGCCACGATGTTACGGCAGACGACTTCCAGCGGAATGATCTCGACCTCGCGGATCAGCTGCTCGCGCAGGTTCAGCCGCTTGATGAAATGGTTGGTCACGCCGATGCCGTTCAGGCGCGACATGACGAACTCGCTGATGCGGTTGTTGATGACGCCCTTGCCCTCCAGCGTCGCCTTCTTCTGGGCGTTGAAGGCGGTGGCGTCGTCCTTGAAATACTGGATCAGGGTGC
>JAAXIW010000090.1 GCA_012270135.1 Brevundimonas sp.
CGGGCGCATAATCCCGCCTGTCCTGGCGCGCAGGCAGGCGCCGGTCTTTGACAATCGCATCCCCGCCGCACCGCCAGAGGCGCGCCGATGTCGACCCTGCCGACTCTGCCATAGCTGTTTCCGGCGCCGACCCTGCCGACTCCGCCACACCGTTTTTTTCCGGATTTCACCCGGGTGGAACCGGCTCAGCCCAGCCAGTCGGCCCTCGGTTCCCGGCTCCACATCTCGTCATACGACGGCCGGGCCCGCACCACCGCCCAGCGCTCGCCGTCGACCAGCACCTCGGGGACCAGCGGCCGCGAGTTGTATTCGCTGGCCAGCACCGCCCCATAGGCCCCGGCCCCCATGAAGGCGACCAGATCGCCGGCCTGCAGCGGCGGCAGGCGGCGCTCCCGGGCGAACACGTCCGTCGATTCGCAGATCGGCCCGACCAGATCGTAGGTCCCGGTCTCGCCCGCCCGCTCCCGCACCGCAACGACGTCGTGGAAGGCGTCGTACAGCGCCGGCCGCATCAGGTCGTTCATGCCCACGTCCAGCACCAGGAAGGTCCGGCCGTCGCTGCGGGCGTTGACCTGGATGACCCGGCTCAGCAGCACGCCGGCGTTGGCGGCCAGCAGCCGGCCCGGCTCGAACACCGCCTCGACCTCCAGCCCGTCCAGCACCCCGGCCGCCATCCCGACATAGTCCGCGATCGACGGCAGATCGGTCTGGCCGTGGTAGGGCACGCCCAGCCCGCCGCCGAGGTCCAGCCGGCTCACCGCCAGCCCCTGGGTTCGCAGCGCCAGCGTCATCTCGCGCAGCGCCCGGAAGGCCCCCTCCAGCGGCTCCAGCGTGGTGATCTGGCTGCCGATGTGACAGGCCAGCCCGACCGGCGTCACATGCGGCGAGGCGGCGGCGCGGGCGTACAGCGCCGGGGCCTCCTCGGCCGGCACGCCGAACTTGTCGGTCGCACCGCCGGTGGTGATGCGGGCGTGGCCCCCGGCGCCGATCTTCGGATTGACCCGGATGGCGATCTCCGGGGCCGCGCCCTTCACTGCGGCCACGGCGATCAGCCGATCCAGCTCCACCGCGCTCTCGACATTGATCTGGCGCACGCCGGCCTCGATGGCGAAGGCCAGTTCAGCGTCGGTCTTGCCGACGCCCGAGAAGACGATCCGCTCGCCCGGTACGCCCGCCTTCAGCGCCCGCCGGATCTCGCCCTCTGAGACGGTGTCGGCCCCGCAGCCCAGCCGCGCCAGCGTCGCCAGCACCGACAGGTTGGAATTGGCCTTCACCGCGAAGGCGATCAGCGCCTCCCCCAGCGACGCGCGATGGGCTTCCACCGCCTCCCGGAACAGGCCGTAATGCCGCGTCAGGGTCGCCGTCGAATAGACATAGGCCGGCGTGCCCGCCGCCTCGGCGAGCGCCTCCAGCGGCACGGCCTCGGCATGGAGGGCGCCGTCGATCCGGTCGAAATAGTGCAAGGCTCTAGCGGGGGTTGGCGCCCGAACCGCCGTACGGGTTCGAACTGGGCCCGCCGTCGATCGGCTGCTGGCTGGGCGGGCGGTAGACCGTGGCGGGCTCGACCGGTCCGGGGCCGCGGGCGTCCGGAAGGCTGCGCTCGGTGCGCTTGGCCGGCGGCGCGTCGAGGTCGGCCATCCGGCCGCATCCCGCGGCGGAGACGGCGACCAGGGCGGCGACGCCCGTCAGAACGAGTTTCTTCATGCCGTCTCTCCCAGTCGCGCCTTCCACTCGGCGATCCGCGCCCGGACCTGTTCCGGCGCCGTGCCCCCGAAGCTCTGGCGGCTGGCGCAGGAAGCCTCGGGCGTGAGCACCTTGTAAACCGCTTCCGTGACCCCCGCCTCAAGCGATTGCAGTTCGGCCAGCGGCAGTTGCGACAAATCCACGCCCAGCGCCTCGGCCCGCTTCACCGCCGCTCCCGTGACATGGTGCGCCTTGCGGAACGGCAGGTTCAGCTCGCGCACCAGCCAGTCGGCCAGATCGGTGGCGGTCGAGAAGCCCGATCCGGCGGCCTCGCGCATTCGTTCGGTATCGGGCTTCAGGGCCGTCACCATCGCCGTCATCGCCCCCAGCGCCAGGGTCAGGGCGTCGAAGGCCTCGAACACAGGCGGCTTGTCCTCCTGCATGTCCTTCGAATAGGCCAGCGGCAGGCCCTTCATCACCGTCGACAGGGCGACCAGCGAGCCCATGATCCGCCCGGTCTTGGCCCGCACCAGCTCCGCCGCGTCCGGATTGCGCTTCTGCGGCATGATCGAACTGCCGGTGGTCAGGTCGTCTGGCAGGGTCACGAAACCGAACTGCGGCGTCATCCACACCACGATCTCTTCCGCCAGCCGCGACAGATGCCCGGCGGTGATCGAAGCCGCGGCCAGGCTCTCCAGCGCGAAGTCGCGGTCCGAGACGGCGTCCAGCGAATTGCCCATCGGCCGGTCGAAGCCCAGCTCTTTCGCCGTCATGTGCCGGTCGATGGGAAAGGGCGACCCTGCCAGCGCCGCCGCCCCCAGCGGGCTCTCGTTCATCCGGCTGCGGGCGTCCGCGAACCGTCCGGCGTCCCGCCCGAACATCTCGACATAGGCCATCAGATGGTGGCCGAAGGTCACCGGCTGGGCCGGTTGCAGATGGGTGAAGCCCGGCATCAGGTCGCCGGCGTGCTGGTCCGCCCGCGTCAGGAGGGCGCTCTGCAGGCCCTTCAGCTGCTCCACGGCCGCGTCGCAGGCGTCGCGCACCCACAGCCGGAAGTCGGTCGCCACCTGGTCGTTGCGGCTGCGGGCGGTGTGCAGCCGTCCCGACGGCTCCCCGATCAGCTCGGCCAGCCGCGCCTCCACATTCATGTGGATGTCCTCGAACTGGTCGCGGAACGGGAAGCGGCCGTCGCGGATCTCGCCCTCGATCGCGTCCAGCCCGCTCAGGATGGCCTCCGCGTCCGCCTGCGACACGATCCCCTGCTTCGCCAGCATCCGGCAATGGGCCCGCGACCCCGCCAGATCCTGGGCCCACAGGCGCTGGTCGACGCCGATCGAGACGTTGATCGCCTGCATGATGTCGGCCGGCCGCGCCGAGAAACGTCCGCCCCACATGTCTTGACCTTCCGCGCCTTGGGGAGGCTTAACTGTGGAACCGGGTTGGGAAGGTTGTGTCATGAAGGGCTCGAAGGCGGCGGGAATGGCGGTCGCGGCTGCGCTGGCGGTCGGCGTGATCGCGGGCGCCGGGCTGCTATACGCCAATCGCGAGGCAATCTTCAAAGCCGCCGCGCCGGAACCTCCGGCGAAGAGCGACCTAGCCCGTTTCGCCAAGGGCTCCCTGACCCGGCTTGAAACGCCCGCGGCGCTCGCGCCCGCCCCGGACTATGTGTTCAAGACCCGCGACGGGGCCGAGGCCCGCTTCGCCGACTTCCGCGGCAGGGTGGTGGTGGTCAACCTCTGGGCCATGTGGTGCGCGCCGTGCCGCACAGAGATGCCGACCCTGGCCCGCCTCGATGAAGCGTACCCGGACGACATGCTGGTCGTGTTGCCGATCAATGTCGACGCCACCGAGGACGGGCTCGCCGACGCGCGCAGCTTCATCGACGTGCACGAACCCCTGCCGCTGTACAGCGACATGACCTTCCGGCTGCCGTTCGAACTGCCGGGCGAGGGCAAGATGCCCCAGACCGTCCTGCTGGACCGACAGGGCCGCATACGGGCTCATTTCTCGGGCGAGGCCGACTGGGCCAGTCCCGAGGCACGGGCCCTGATCGACGCCCTGCTCGCCGAGCCGGGGGGCTAGCGACCGTCGTTGCCCTGGGCGTCGGCCGCGGTCTCGGCCTTCTGTTCGTCGGCCTCCTGCGCCAACCGGTCAGTGCCCTCGTCGATCTCCTGGGCGACCTCCCTGGCGCCGGCCTCGATGGCCGAGCCGACCTGGGCGGCCTCCTCCCTTAGCTCGGCGCCGGCCTCATTGGCGTCGGCCTGGGCGTCGTCCTGTTCTGCCTCGGTGCAGCCCGCGGCGCCAAGAGCGAGGGCGGCCAGTGCCGCCACGGCGATGGATCGGATGTGCATGGGTATCCCCCTTCTAACGCTGAACCGTGACCGTTGAACGCGAGAGGGGGCTGCCGGTTGCCGCTGGCGATTTCACCAAGCGGTGGTATTGTCCAAGGCATTGGGCTGGCATGATCAGGGAGCGTCCGATGCGTGTACACGCCATTCTCGCGGTCACCCTTTCAGGCGCCCTTCTGGCGCCGTCCGCCTTCGCCCAGGTTCCCGGCGGCGGCGGCGGGGGGCCGGCCAGCGCCCAGCAGGCCAGCGGCGGCGCCATCGGACGAATGACGGGGCAGCAGGAAAGCTGGCGCTTCGAGAGCGAGGAGATGCGGCGCGCGGCCGCGATGACGCCCGAGGAGGCCGAAGCGGAGTACGGGGCGGAGCGGGTCGAACTGGCCAATCGCGTCCAGGCCCTGATCAATGAGGGCAAGTGTCGCGAGGCTCGCGCCATGGCCAATGAGGCCGGGGAGCGGCAAATGGCCCTGCGCGTCCGGCAGACCTGCCGCTCTCGCTGAGCTTCGGTGGAAGCGGGATGGTGGCTGGAGGCGGGCTCGAACCGCCGACCTGTGGGTTATGAATCCACCGCTCTAACCAGCTGAGCTACCCAGCCCCAATCGACGATCACGTCTCTCGAGTCCCGGCGGGAACTGGTCTGTCCGCCGGAAGAGGCGTGCCTATAGAGGCAGGCGCAGGCCGTTTCAAGTCGTCCCTGAGGCCCCGGTGCGGCTCTTTGGTCCTTGCGCCCCTCGCAGGGAACGCCAAGGTTCCCGACGCCGTTTCGCCGCCAGCCCCTCGCCAAGGATTCGCCATGCGCCCCTATGCCCTCGCCGCCTCTGCCTTCGTTCTGCCGCTGGCGGCGAAAC
>JAAXIW010000050.1 GCA_012270135.1 Brevundimonas sp.
ACTGCCCTCCGAAGGCAGGGGTCAGAGGTTCGAATCCTCTCGGGTGCGCCATTTTCTCCTTACGGATCGCATTGACCCGCGTTGGGCTCTTGCCAAGCGCCCGGCGCGGCGCATCATGGCGATGCTGATCTGGGGAGGTCACTATGAGAATCGCCGTATTTCTGGGCGTGGTCGCGTTCGCATTTGGAGGGACGGCGGCGGCCGAGACCTGGCAAGCGTTCTCGCGTAGCGTCAACAACGCCTTCATGGCTGATGTGGACGGGATCGCCACCGAGGGCGGGATCACCTCGATCAAGGTCGCGACCGTTCCCCGGACGGGCGAAGCGGGGGATGTCAGCCATTCGATCGAGACTTATCAGTTCCGCTGCGACGCCAACCAGTGGCGCACGGCGGGAGTGGTCGAGTACGGGCCCGATGGACTGGAGGTCGGACAGTATCCGGAAGAGGATGCGCCCTGGGAGCCGGTGCGGCGCGACACCATGCCCAGCTACCTGAAGGACATGGCCTGCGACGGCGCGCGAACGGTGCCGCCGCATTGGCCGTCGATCCAGGCCTTCATCGACGCCGGCCGCAGCTAGGCCGATCGATCAGGCGTCGACGGCGGCGTCCAGGGCGTTCGCCTGGATGAACTCGCGGCGCGGCTCGACCACATCGCCCATGAGTTTGGCGAACAGGTCCGAAGCGTCCTCCTGGTGCTCGACCGACACCTTCAGCAGGGTGCGGGCGTTGGCGTCCAGGGTGGTCTCCCACAGCTGCTCCGGGTTCATCTCACCCAGACCCTTGTAGCGCTGGATGGCGATGCCCTTCTTGCCGGCGTCCAGAACCGCTTCCAGCAAATCCAGCGGGCCGCGGATGGTCACGCTCTTGTCCTTGCGACGATAGATGGCGGGCTTGTCGAACAGACCCTCGAAGGCCGCCGAACGCTCGGCCAGACGGCGGGCGTCCAGCGAACGGATCAGGGCCTCTTCGAGAACGATGCGCTCGGTGACGGCGCGGCGCACCCGTTCGAACACCACCGCCCCCTGGGCGCCCGGCGAGCCGGACCAGTCGCCGTCGCCTTCCTCGGCGTAGAGATTCAGGCGGTCGGCGGCCTTCGACGGAGGGGCGGCATCCTCGTCGAACAGGCCGGCCAGCGCCGCCTGTTCGATGGCGAAGGCCGGAGCCCGCTGCGACAGGCGATCGACCCCGGCCTTGAACGCTTTGGCCTCGCGCACCAGCGCCTGCAGATCGAGACCGACGCGGCGTTCCCCGTTCGGCAGGTCCAGCTCGGCCTCGGCCGAACCTTCCTCGATCAGATAGGAGTCCATCTCCGCCTGATCCTTGAGGTAGCGCGACTGCTTGCCCTTGGAGACTTTGTAGAGCGGCGGCTGGGCGATGTAGACATGGCCGCGTTCGATCAGCTCGGGCATCTGCCGGTAGAAGAAGGTCAGCAGCAGGGTCCGGATGTGGGCGCCGTCGACGTCGGCGTCGGCCATCAGGATGATCTTGTGGTAGCGCAGCTTGTCGGCGTTGAAGTCGTCGCGACCGATGCCCGTTCCCAGCGCCAGGATCAGCGTGCCGATCAGGTCAGACGACAGCATCCGGTCAAAGCGGGCGCGCTCGACGTTCAGGATCTTGCCGCGCAGGGGCAGGACGGCCTGATTCTCGCGGTTGCGCGCCTGTTTGGCCGAGCCGCCGGCGGAGTCCCCCTCGACGATGAACAGTTCGGACTTGGCCGGATCGCGTTCCTGACAGTCGGCCAGCTTGCCGGGCAGGCTCGAGATTTCCAGCGCCGACTTGCGCCGGGTCAGGTCGCGGGCCTTCCGCGCCGCTTCACGGGCCGCCGCCGCCTCGACAATCTTGGCGACGATCAGTTTGGCCTCGACCGGATGTTCCTCGAACCAGGTCGACAGCCCCTCGCTGCACAGGCCCTCGACCGCCGGGCGCACCTCGGACGAGACCAGCTTGTCCTTGGTCTGGCTGGAGAATTTGGGATCCGGCACCTTGACCGACAGGACGCAGGTCAGGCCCTCGCGGGCGTCCTCCCCCGAGACCGAGACCTTTTCCTTCTTCGCCAGGCCAGAGCTTTCGATATAGGCGCCCATGACACGCGTCAGACTGGCGCGGAAAGCCGACAGGTGAGTGCCTCCATCCCGCTGCGGGATGTTATTGGTGAAGCACAGCATGGTCTCGTGGTAGCTGTCGTTCCACCACAGGGCGAGGTCCAGCTCGATGCCTTCCTTCCGGCCGCGAATGACGATCACGTCGCTCAGGATCGGCGATTTGGACTTGTCGAGGTGGCGCACAAAGGCCCCGACCCCGCCCTCATAGTGCAGCAGAATCTCGACCGGCTCGGGATGGCGACGGTCGATCAGCTTGATGACCACGCCCGAGTTGAGGAAGGCCAGCTCGCGCAGGCGGTGCTCCAGCGTCTTCAGGTCGAAATCGATGTGCGAAAAAGTCGTGACCGACGGATAGAAAGTCACCTCGGTGCCCGTCAGGGGCTTACCCGTATCCTCGCGGATCGGGGCGTCGCCGGTCACTTCCAGCGGCTTGACCGTGTCGCCGCGTTCAAAACGCATCTCATGCGCCTTGCCGTTGCGATAGATCTTGAGCTGCAGCCAGTCGCTGAGCGCATTGACCACCGAAACGCCCACCCCGTGCAGACCGCCGGAGACCTTGTAGGAGTTCTGGTCGAACTTCCCGCCCGCGTGCAGCTGGGTCATGATGACCTCGGCGGCCGAGACGCCCTCGCCCTCGTGGATGTCGGTCGGAATGCCGCGCCCGTTGTCGGTCACCGTCACCGATCCGTCGGCGTTCAGGATCACCTGCACCAGATCGGCGTGCCCGGCCAGAGCCTCGTCGATGGCGTTGTCGACAACCTCATAGACCATGTGGTGCAGGCCCGAGCCGTCGTCGGTGTCGCCGATATACATGCCGGGCCGCTTGCGGACCGCGTCGAGGCCCTTGAGGACCTTGATGGAATCGGCCCCGTAGGCGGCCTCTTCGGCGGTGTCGACGTTGCGCGCGGTCGGGGTCTGGTCGGTCATATATTCGGTCGGATCATCGCCCGCATCGGGCCGGAAAGGACGGCGATCACGCCGTCTGGAATCATCAGGTTCCGGAACGCGAATCTGATCCGCGCCGGAACTGGCAAGATATAGGAATTTCCGGGAGAATTGCGAGCGAAACCGACCACGTTCCGGGGCCGGAAATTGGCGATTGCCGGGGCCGCGGAACCGGGCGGCGGCCGGTCACTCCCGGCCGGCGAGGGCGCAACGAAGCGCCTCGGCCTGCATCGGTACATGATTGCGGCCGACGACGGCGAACACGCGATCGCCGGAGCGCACCGCCCGGGAGAGGACCCGGTACATGTGGGCATTGCGAGCCTCGCTGGTGGCGGCGTTGATCGCGGCCATGAACCGGCCGCCTGTCGTCGCGTCGTCGGCCAGCGGATCGAACCAGGCGGCGGGGGCGGCGCGCCAGTCCGATCCGTCGTTCCAGTACCGGCCGTATGCGGCCTCCAGCCCGTCCAGATCGGCGAACGGCGCATCGACGTGGGCGGCGGCGGTCATGCCCGCGAGGCGCGAGAGCATGGTCGCCACCGCATCGCTGAGGGCCTCGGGCGGCAGACCTTCACGCTCGCGCAGACGGACCGCCTCCCGGAGGACGAAGAACAGTTCGACCTGATCGGCCGGGAACCGGTCTGTCAGTCCAGCGAACAGATCGACCGGCGACGGTTCCAGCGGCGCAATCCGGGCGCCGCCCTTCCCCGCCAGCCAGCGGACATAGCCGGATTCACCGCGGGTCGTGATCGTGTCGGGCCCATCGACGCCGACGCCTCGATCCGGTCCCTCGTAGAAGACTACGGTCGGCGAGGCCGCGCGAAAGGCGGCCTCTATCTCCGCGAACTGAGGGTCGGCCGCATCGCGGGAGTGACGCGCGCCGACATAGGTGAGCCGCCCGCCGACGCCGCCGTCGATGTCCAGGCTCCAGGCGGTGTCGGGGCTCTCCCGCCAGCCGGCGTAGGAGAGCAGGCGGCTCTCGCAGGCCGCGACCGGGTCGGCGGCCAGGATGGTCGAGGCGGCCAGGATGGCGAACATGAAAAGGGCCCGTCTATTCGAGACGAGCCCCTCATGGCGCCGCGGTTCGCGGACGTCAGCTTAAGCTTTGGTCATGCCGCCGGTCAGGCGAGCGAAGGATCGGCCGCCTTGCACGCTTCGATCAGGCCCTTCACCGAATCCACCGACTTGGCCAGCATGGCCTTCTCGTCGTCGTTGGTGGTGAACTCGATCACCTTCTCGACGCCGCCGGCGCCGATCAGGGCTGGGACGCCGACGTAGAGGTCCGAAAGGCCGTACTCGCCTGACAGCCAGACGGCGCAGGGCAGGACCCGCTTCTGGTCCAGCAGATAGGAGCGGGCCATGGCGATAGCGCTCTCGGCCGGGGCATAGAAGGCCGAACCGGTCTTCAGCAGGGCGACGATCTCGCCGCCGCCCTTGCGGGTGCGCTCGACGATGGCGTCCAGCTCGGCCTGGGACAGGAAGCCGGCCTTGACCGCGTCGGGCAGGGGCAGGCCGCCGACGGTCGAGTGGCGCACCATCGGCACCATGTCGTCGCCGGGAAGAAGGCGAAGCGGGCCGAGTCCAGGACGCCGGCCATGCGGATGACCTTTTCCTGCGGCAGGCCCGAGAACTGCTGCAGCGCCCAGACCATCGCGTCGAGCGGGTTGGTGATGCAGATGACGAAGGCGTTCGGGGCGTGGGCCTTGATGCCTTCGCCGACGGCCTTCATGACCTTCAGATTGATGCCCAGCAGGTCGTCGCGGCTCATGCCCGGCTTGCGCGGCACGCCGGCGGTGACGATGCAGACGTCGGCGCCGGCGATGTCGG
>JAAXIW010000228.1 GCA_012270135.1 Brevundimonas sp.
CCTCGAACTCGCCCAGCTGTTCGCCGTCGAGGGTGAAGCGGCCGGTCATGCCGAGGTGGGTCACCCAGGTTTCGCCGGTCGACAGCGGCATCAGCAGATATTTGGCGCGGCGGTCGATGCGTTCGACGACCGCGCCCTCGAGCCGGGCGGCGAACCGGTCGGGGAAGGGAAAGCGCAGATCGGGCCGGTTCTGGCGCACCCGGGTCAGCCGCGCGCCCTCGAGGACCGGCTGCAGGCCGCGGCGGACGGTCTCGACCTCGTGAAGCTCGGGCATGGATGGATCCGGGGGGTGAAAAAAAGGGGTGGCGGAGTCGGCAGAGTCTACATCCCGGAGGTCGCGCCGGCGAAAATTCGGTGTGGCAGAGTCGGCAGAGTCGACATCGGATACGAGGTCGGCGAACGACGCGGCTCCTGCGGCGGAGCGGCGGAGGACGGATTGTCAAAGACCCGGCGTCGGAACAGACGCGGGAGTCAGTATAGGCCCTGTCCGTCCCCAGCCGGACAAACAGATTCGAGAAACAGGAATTCGATTGTTTTTGCGCGAAAATCCGGCGCCAACCCGACTATAATTTCCCGAATAGTCAGCACAGCGTCAGGCCGGCCGCCTAATCGGCCTTGTAGGCGTCGTGACAGGCCTGGCAGGTTGCGCGGACGGCGGTCCACTGGGCCCCGAAGGCGGCGGCGTCGTCGCCGGATGCGAGTTCCGCCAGACGATCCGCCGCAGCGGCGTAGTCGGCGGCCCGGGCCTCGAACCCGGCCCGGTCGCTCCAGATCTCCGGCTTCGCATTGGTGGGGACGCCGGCTTCGGGGCCGGACCCTTCGGGGAACATGCCCGGCACGGCGTGGGCCCAGCGGGAAAGCGAGCGGGTGGCGAAGCGCTGGCTGGCCGGCGGCTGCCCGGCGTCGATGGCGCCCTTGATCGAGGCCATGGCCACCCCGGACAGCATCATCGCTCCTTGCCGGCCCTTGATCATATCGACCGCCGCCGACTGAGGCGCCTGCGCCCCCGCGGTTGCCGCCAGACAGGCCAGGCCGATCGCGGCCGCCGTGATGATCCGCTTCATGTCGCCGCTCCGTTCACGGCCACGCTCCGCCCCCCGCGCGCGCCTGTCAATCCACCCCGACACGACGTGATTGCCTTGCCGTCGATTCCTGTCTGACCTCCGCCGTAACCTTGGGTGAGGGCCTACGATGACCGACACCGCCGCCAAGGCGCCGCCGACCCCCGGCAAGCGCATCGAACTGACCCTGCGCGCCCTCGTGCTGGGCTGTCTGCTGGCGGTGATCTTCACGGCCGCGAACACCTATCTGGGCCTGAAGGTCGGACTGACCTTCGCGTCGGCCATCCCGGCGGCGGTCATCTCCATGGCGGTCCTGCGGTTGTTCAAGGACTCGACCATCTGGGAGAACATGACCGTGCAGACGGTCGCCTCGGTCGGCGGGGCGATGAGCGCGATCATCTTCGTCCTGCCCGCGCTGGTGATGGTCGGATTCTGGAGCGGCTTCCCGTTCTGGGAGTCGGTGCTGATCTGCGCCTTCGGCGGCGTGCTGGGCGTGACCTTCTCCATTCCCCTGCGCCGCGCGCTCGTGGTCAATAGCGACCTGCCCTACCCCGAAGGCGTCGCCGCCGCCGAGGTGCTGACCGTCGGATCCCGTGGCGCCGAACAGACCGACAGCGCCGTGCGCGAGAACGCCGCCGGGCTCTGGGTCGTGATCACCGGCGCGATCGTGTCGGCGGGCTACGCCCTGCTGGTCGCCGGGCGCGTCTTCGCCGGCGAGGCGGCGCGGTTCGTCAAGCTGCCGGCGGCGCTGGGCGGCGGGGCCACGGGCATGGGCTTCAGCATGCAGTTCGCCCTGCTGGGCGCCGGTCACCTGATCGGCCTGGCCGTCGGACTGGCCCAGCTGTTCGGCCTGATCCTGGCCTGGGGGATCGCGGTGCCGATCCTGACCTCGCCGGACGCCGTGGCCTGGATGACCGCCAACGGCATTCCCACCATCGCCTCGACCATCGCGCCGGGCGCGCCCGCCGAGGAGCTGGCGGGCACGGTCTGGGGCCGGGAGGTGCGGCTGATGGGCGCCGGCGTCATCGGCGTCGCCGCCATCTGGACCCTGATCAAGCTGGCCGGGCCGCTGATCACCGGCCTGACCTCGGCCCTGGCCGCCAACCGCCGCCGTCAGGGCGGTCAGGCGCTGGAGCTCACCGAACAGGATATCCCGATCAACATTGTCGCGGGCCTGTCCGTCGCCTGCCTGATCGGCATCGGCGGCCTCCTGGCCTGGTTCGCCCAGGGCAATCCGACGCTGGCGAACTCGACCGCCCTGCTGATCGGCGGCGGCCTGATCTATGTCGTCCTCATCGGCTTCGCCGTGGCGGCCATCTGCGGCTACATGGCCGGCCTGATCGGCTCTTCGAACAGTCCGGTCTCGGGCGTGGGCATCCTCGCCATCGTCATCGCCTCGCTGCTGATGCTGGGCGTGCTGGCGCTGGCCGGCCTGCCCGCCGACCCGTCGGTGATCGCCTTCGCCCTGATCGTCACCGCGGTGGTCTTCGCCGTGGCGGTGATCGCCAACGATAACCTGCAGGACCTGAAGACCGCCCAGCTGGTGCACGCGACCCCGTGGCGCCAGCAGACCGCCCTGATCGTCGGGGTCGGGGCCGGCGCCGTGGTCATTCCGCTGATCCTCAATCTCCTGAACCGCGCCTTCGGCTTCGCCGGCGGGCCGGCCGGCATCGCCGACGAGCCGCTGGCGGCGCCCCAGGCCACGCTGATCTCGGCGCTGGCGCGCGGCGTCATCGGCGGCGACCTGCGCTGGGATCTGATCGGCCTCGGCGCGGCGATCGGCGTGGTGATCATCGTGCTGGACGCCGTGCTCGCCGGCGCGACGAAAGGGAAGATGAAGCTGCCGCCGCTGGCCGTGGGCATCGGCTTCTACCTGCCCGCCGCGGTGACCACCATGCTGGTGGTCGGGGCGGTGTGCGGCTGGCTCTACAACAAGGCGATCAAGGGGACGCGCTTCGCCGATGTCGGCCGCCGCATGGGCGTGTTGCTGGCCTCGGGCCTGATCGTCGGCGAGAGCCTGTTCCTGGTCATGACGGCCGGGGTCATCGTCTGGACCGACAATGAAGCGCCCTTCGCCATGTTGCCCGAGGGCTCGGCCTGGCCGGCCATGGCGGCGGGAATTGCGGCCTTCGCGGTCCTGACCCTTGCACTATACGCCTGGGTGAGGAGCCGGTCCGCCAAGGTCTGATTGGTGAGGCAGTAGGCAGTAGGCAGTAGGCAGTAGGGTGACGGGAGGGCGCCTTGGCCGAAATCGACAGCTATAGGGACCTCAAGGTGTGGCAGAGGGCCATGGACCTGGCCGTGATGGTCTATGGACTGACCGCCGCATCCCCGAAGCAGGAGCAGTTCGGCCTGACCGCCCAGAGCCGCCGGTCCGCTGTCTCGATCGCCGCGAACATCGCCGAAGGCTACGGAAGGTCCACCAAGGCGGCCTACCTCAATTTCCTGAGGATCGCGCAGGGTTCGCTGAAGGAAACCGAAACACACCTGATCCTCGCGGGACGAGTGGGATTGTGTCCCGAAGCGCGGGTCGCGTCCGTCCTGACTGAGGCGGACCAGCTCGGTCGCATGCTCCGAGCCTTGATCGTCAAGCTGGAAAAGCACGAGACGGGCTGAGGCGTCCTACTGCCTACTGCCTATTGCCGACTGCCTTTCCCGCGCCGCTGGCCTTTCGGCTCGCACCCCTGTAAGAGGCGCGCGCTCCCCGCACCGTCGCCAATTCCAGCGGCCCGCACCCGCCGGCCGCCCTGCACGTCTGATAGTCAAATGAACCTGCGCAACGTCGCCATCATCGCCCACGTCGACCACGGCAAGACCACCCTGGTGGATCAGCTTCTGGCCCAGTCCGGCGTGTTCCGAGCCAATGAGGCGACCACCGAGCGCGCCATGGACTCCAACGATCAGGAGCGTGAGCGCGGCATCACCATCCTGGCCAAGTGCACGAGCGTGCTCTGGAACGGCAAGGCGGGCGAGACCCGGATCAACATCATCGACACCCCCGGCCACGCCGACTTCGGCGGCGAGGTCGAGCGGATCCTCGGCATGGTCGACGGCTGCGTCATCCTGGTCGACGCCGAAGAGGGCGTCATGCCCCAGACCAAATTCGTGCTGACCAAGGCGCTCAAGATGGGCCTGCGTCCCATCCTCTGCATCAACAAGGTCGACCGCGCCCACGCCGATCCCGACCGCGTGCACCTCGAAACCATGGAGCTGTTCGAGGCCATCGGCGCCACCCCGGAACAGCTGGACTTCCCCCACATCTACGCCTCGGGCCGCAACGGCTGGGCCACGCTGGACATGGACAAGCCCAACGACAACCTCGCGCCCCTGTTCGACCTGATCGTCGACCATGTGCCGCCGCCCAAGGTGGCCGAGAACACCGACAAGCCGTTCCGCATGCTCAATGTGCTGATCGAGAGCGATCCCTTCCTGGGCCGCCTGCTGACCGGCCGCATCGAGTCGGGCAAGGCCATCCCCGGCATGCCGATCAAGGCCCTGTCGCGCGACGGCAAGATGATCGAGCAAGGCCGCATCACCAAGGTGCTGGCCTTCCGCGGCCTGAAGCGCCAGCCGATCGACGAGGGTGCCGAGGCCGGTGACATCGTCGCCATCGCCGGCATGTCCAAGGCGACCGTGGCCGACACCCTGTGCGCCCTTGAGGTCACCGAGGCGCTCGACGCCCAGCCGATCGATCCGCCCACCATCTCGATGACCGTCGGCGTCAACGACAGCCCGCTGGCCGGCCGCGAAGGCGACAAGGTCCAGTCGCGCGTCATCCGCGACCGCCTGCTGAAGGAGGCCGAGG
>JAAXIW010000345.1 GCA_012270135.1 Brevundimonas sp.
GGTAAAACAATCTCAGCACCGGGCGAGGCCCGGCTGTCCCGCGCCCTCCCCAACCTCCGCTGGTCCGCCGACGGGAGGTCGATCCGCCATGTCTGGCGTCCGCGCCTGCGAGCCGCTAATCCCGCCGCTGACGAAATCCTGAGGAGACACGCCATGACCCGGACCATCGCCTTCATCGGCCTCGGCAACATGGGCGGCGGCATGGCCGCCAACCAGGCCAAGGCGGGCCATACGGTCATGGCCTTCGACCTGTCGAAGGAGGCGCTGGATCGCGCCGCCTCGCACGGCTGCACCCCCGCCGCCTCGGTGGCCGAGGCGGTCAAGGCCGCCGACGTGGTCATCACCATGCTGCCCGCCGGCCCGCATGTCCTGAAGGTCTATTCGGAACAGATCCTCGGCGCGGCCCCGACTTCGGCCCTGCTGCTCGACTGCTCGACCATCGACGTCGACACCGCCCGCAAGGTCGCCGGCCTGGCCAAGGACGCCGGCTACGCCTTCGCCGACGCTCCCGTGTCCGGCGGCACCATGGCCGCCGACGCCGGCACCCTGGCCTTCATGGTCGGCTGCGACGAGCCCGACTTCGCCCGCATCGAGGCGGCGCTGGAGCCGATGAGCCGTGCGACCTTCCGCGCTGGCGACCACGGGGCGGGGCAGGCCGCCAAGATCTGCAACAACATGATCCTCGGCATCACCATGCTGGGCACCTGCGAGGCCATCGGCCTGGCCGAGAAACTGGGTCTGGACCCGGTGAAGATGTTCGACATCGTCGCCAAGTCCTCCGGCCAGAGCTGGAGTGTCACCACCTACTACCCCTGGCCCGGCCCGGTCCCGACCGCGCCCTCGAACCGCAACTACGACGGCGGATTCGCTACGGCGATGATGCTGAAGGACCTCAAACTGGCCCAGGACGCCGCCGCCAAGTCCGGCGCCTCGACCCCGCTGGGCGCCCAGACCGAAGCCCTGTTCCAGATGTTCAACGGCCTCGGCTACGGCGGCCGCGACTTCTCCGCCATCCTCCAGATGCTGCGCGGCAGGCTCGACGAACTGCCGAAGGGGTGACCTGCCGCGAAGCGGCCTTGGTTCATCACAACGGCCACAACGAAGGACACAACGATCACCACGCACGCCGCTCCCGTCGTGTCCTTCGTGATTCGTTGTGTCCGTTGTGACGAACCTGCCAGCCGCCTCGAGAAGTCTTGAGAACCATTATCAATTAAGGGTTTGCGGCGTTTTGTCCGGTGCGATTCATGGACAAATCGGCCCGATCGGCGCATCACGCGGGCAAGTTTCGCCGCCAGCAGAGCTGACCGCTTGTTCGACTACAAGGCCGCATTCCAGACCGCCGTGGAGCAGGTCAAGGGCGAGGGGCGCTATCGCGTCTTCGCCGACCTGAAGCGCGTGCGCGGCCAGTTCCCCCGGGCCATCCGCCGCCGCGCCGACGGGTCCGAGCAGGACGTCGTGGTCTGGTGTTCGAACGACTATCTCGGCATGGGCCAGCATCCGACGGTGCTTGAGGCCATGCAGGCCGAGATCGATCAGGCCGGCGCCGGCGCCGGCGGCACCCGCAACATCTCCGGCACGACCCGCTCGGCGGTCGACCTCGAGGCCGAGCTGGCGTCGTGGCACCAGAAGGAAGCCGCGCTTCTCTTCACCTCCGGCTACGTCGCCAACGAGGCGACCCTGACCACCCTGCAGCGCATCCTGCCGGGCCTGATCGTCTTCTCCGACAGCCTCAACCACGCCTCGATGATCGCCGGCATCCGCAACGGCGGCTGCGAGCGGCACATCTTCGCGCACAACGACCTCGAACACCTCGAACGCCTGCTGGCCGACGCCCCGGCCGAGGCGCCCAAGCTGATCGCCTTCGAGAGCGTCTATTCGATGGATGGCGACATCGCCGACCTGGCCGGCACCATCGCCCTGGCGAAGAAATACGGCGCCCTGACCTACCTCGACGAGGTCCACGCCGTCGGCCTCTACGGCGCGACCGGCGCCGGCATCGCCGAGCGTGACGGCGTCCTCGACCAGATCGACATCATCGAATGCACCCTCGGCAAGGCCATCGGCGTCATGGGCGGCTACATCGCCGCCGACGCGGTGATCGTCGACGCGGTGCGCAGCTGGGCCTCCGGCTTCATCTTCACCACCAGCCTGCCGCCCGCCCTGACCGCCGGCGCCCTGGCCTCGGTGCGCCACCTCAAGGCCCATCCGGAACTGCGCGACGCCCACCAGGAACGCGCCGCCACCCTCAAGGCCCGCTTCGCCGCCGCCGGCATCCCGGTGATGGACAGCGTCAGCCACATCGTCCCGGTCTTCGTCGGCGACCCGGTGCACACCAAGATGATCTCCGACATGCTGCTCGAGGATCACGGGATCTACGTCCAGCCGATCAACTACCCGACCGTGCCCAAGGGCACCGAGCGGCTGCGCTTCACGCCGTCGCCGAACCACACCGACGCCATGATGGACGATCTGGTCAAGGCGATGGACGCCCTGTGGACCCACTGCAACGTGGCGCGCCTCCCTGCCGTCGCCTGATCCGGAGCTGGGGGAGGTCATCCTCGAGCTGACCCGCAACGGGCCATACCTCAAATGCTCGGCCATCCACGTGGCCACCGGCCTCGAGGTCTCGACCTTCGGCCCCGCCGCCGAGCCCGAGGGCCTCAAACGCATCGCCCTCGCCAAGCTGAAACGGGTCCTTGCGGCGCGCTGACCACAAGATGTTGTGGTGAACCGTCACGGGGCCTAAATGAACCACCGCCAGTTTCGGGGACCCGCAGTGACCGCCTTCACCCACGACGCCTTCTTCTCGAAAACCCTCGCCGACGCCGATCCCGACATCTTCGGCGGCATCCAGGGCGAACTGCGCCGCCAGCAGGAGCAGATCGAGCTGATCGCGTCCGAGAACATCGTCTCGAAGGCGGTGCTGGAGGCGCAGGGGTCTGTCCTGACCAACAAATATGCCGAGGGCTATCCGGGGCGGCGTTATTACGGCGGCTGCGAGTATGTCGATGTGACCGAGGAATTGGCGCGCGCGCGGGCCAGGGAGTTGTTCGGCTGTGCCTTTGCCAACGTGCAGCCGCACTCGGGCGCGCAGGCGAACCAGGCGGTGTTCATGAGCCTGCTGACGCCGGGCGACACCTTCCTCGGGATGGACCTGGCCTGCGGGGGGCACCTGACGCACGGCAGCCCCGCCAACCAGTCGGGCAAGTGGTTCCGGCCCGTCACCTACAAGGTAAGAGAAGACGATCATCTGATTGATTATGATCATGTTGCCGAAATGGCCGACCGCGAGAAGCCCAAGCTGATCCTGGCGGGGGCCAGCGCCTATTCGCGTCACATCGACTTCAAGCGCTTCCGGGAAATCGCCGACTCGGTGGGGGCGTACCTGATGGTGGACATGGCCCACTATGCCGGGCTGATCGCCGGCGGGGTCTATCCCGATCCGCTGCCGCACGCCCATGTGGTGACGACCACGACGCACAAGACCCTGCGCGGGCCGCGCGGCGGCATGGTGCTGTCGAACGACGTCGATCTGGGCAAGAAAATCAATTCGGCCGTCTTCCCGGGCCTGCAGGGCGGACCGCTGGAGCATGTGATCGCAGCCAAGGCCGTGGCCTTTGGCGAGGCGCTGAAGCCGGAGTTCAAGGCCTATGCACAGCAGGTGGTCGACAATGCCCGGGCGCTGGCCGCCGTCTTGGTCGAGCGCGGCACGCACATCGTCTCGGGTGGCACCGACAGCCACCTGATGCTGGTCGACCTGCGGCCCAAGGGCGTGACGGGCAAGGCCACCGAGGCCGCCCTCGAACACGCCCTGATGACCTGCAACAAGAACGGCGTGCCGTTCGACACCGCGCCCTTCACCGTGACCTCGGGCGTGCGCCTCGGGACCCCGGCCGGCACCACCCGCGGTTTCGGCGTCGCCGAGTTCCAGCAGGTCGGCCACTGGATCGCCGACGTCATCGATTCGATGAAGGGCACGGACGAGGCCGACGCCGGTGTGTCGCAACGCGTCGCGGGCGAGGTGCGCGAACTCACGCGCCGCTTCCCCATCTACGGATAGACCTCAGATGAAGTGCCCCTTCTGCGGAAACCAGGACACCCAGGTGAAGGACAGCCGCCCGTCCGACGACGGCGCCGCCATCCGTCGCCGCCGGTCCTGCCCGCAGTGCAGCGGGCGTTTCACCACATTCGAGCGGGTCCAGCTGCGCGAACTGGTCATTCTCAAGCGCAACGGCCGCCGCACGCCCTTCGACCGTGACAAGCTGGAGCGCTCGCTCGGCATCGCCCTGCGCAAGCGGCCGGTCCAGCCGGAGCAGATCGAACAGCTGGTCAGCCGCATCGTCCGTCAGCTGGAAAGCCTCGGTGAGACCGAGATCCCGTCCTCCACCGTAGGCGACTTCATCATGAAGGCGCTGAAGTCGGTCGATGAGGTCGCCTACGTCCGCTACGCCTCGGTCTACAAGGACTTCCGCCACACCGGCGACTTCGCTCGCTTCCTCGGCGCCGAGGGCCTGAACGAGCGGCAGGACGACGACGCCGGCCGGAGCTGATGCGCCCGCGCGTCACCCTCAAGCTGGCCACCTCCCTCGACGGGCGGATCGCCACCGCCTCCGGCGAAAGCCAGTGGATCACCGGCGAGGCGGCGCGCGCCGAGGGCCACCGTCTGCGAGCCTCCCCCGACGCCAGGCTGATTGGCGTCGGCCCGGCCCTGGCCGACGCTCCGCGGCTGCCCGTGCGCCCGCCGGGACTTGCGGCCCGGCCCCCCCGTCGC
>JAAXIW010000148.1:0-3348 GCA_012270135.1 Brevundimonas sp.
CTCCTGGACGCGCTCGTCGAGCAGGGCGTCGCTCTTGGACTTGGGGCGAGCGGTGCTGACCGCGTCCCGTTCGGCCTGCTCGTTCACGCACACCCGCCTGCCGTGGTCTTCGGCCAGCACGGACAGTTGGGAGCCGATAGCGCCGTAGCCGACGATGCCCAAGGTCTTGCCGCGCAGTTCGCGGGCGCCGGTCGCGGACTTGTTCCATTCGCCGCGATGCATGGCCGCCGATTTGTCGGTGACGTCGCGCAACAGGGCGATGGTCAGGCCGACCGCCAGTTCGACAACCGAACGGGTGTTGGACCAGGGAGCATTGAACACGGCCACGCCGCGTTCGGCGGCGGCGTCGAGGTCGATCTGGTTGACGCCGATGCAGAAGGCGGCGACGGCCATCAGCTTGTCGGCGGCGTCGAGGACGCGGGCGCTGACCTGTGTCTTCGAGCGGACGCCGAGGACGTGGACGCCCTTGATGCGCTCGATCAGGGCGTCCTCGGACAGGGCTCCCTTCTCCGTCTCGACCCGGTAGCCCGCCGCCTCCAGCCGTTCGACCGCGGCGGGGTGGATGGTCTCGAGCAGCAGCATCCGCATCCGGCTGCGGGGATAGGACCAGCGGCCCGAGCGGCCTTCCAAGTGGAGCAGTTCGTCGATGGAGCGCACCTCGGCGTCGGCGGCGGCGACGACCCGTTCGCGCCGGACCACTTCGGTGAAGGCGTAGAAACGGTCGGCCGCGCCGGCCTGCCTGACCTCTGCGTCGGTCCAGCCGTCGCCGACCATGACCACGGGGCCGGGAAGACTCAGGGCCTTCAGGGCGGCGGCCTTGCCGAACGGATCGAGCAGGGGGCTGTCGGTCACGCCGGTCACGCCGCCGTCGGCGCCCAGGGTCAGGTCGTTGGCGACGATGCGGTCGGGGGACACGCCGAGGCTGCGGGCGACCGGGGCGATGACCTGCCGGAAGCCGCCGGAGACGATGACCAGCCGTTCGGCGTTGTCACGGAAGAAGGTCAGGTTGCGGCGCACCGAAGGGGTGAGGCGGGCTTCCGCCTCTCCCGCCAGGCGGTCCAGATGCGAGCGGTTCAGGGGCAGCAGGCCCAGGCGGCGGGTCAGCGCCTCGCCGAACGGGAGGTCGCCGGTCATGGCCCGGTCGGTCAGGCGCGCGATCTTCGCCCGCACCGCCTCGGCGTCGGAAGAGCCCTCGAGCGCGATGTCGGCCAGGACCTCGAGGGTCTCGAAGTCGACGAGGGTCGAGTCGAAGTCGAAGACAAAGGTCGCCGCGTCAGCCATTGCGGAACCTTGGCGCACCTTCGCACGTGCAGCAACGGCCGTCTTCCAGCCGGGTGAATCCGAAAAAATCGGTATGGCGGAGTCGACAGGGTCGGCGCCGGGAGTCGGTATGGCAGAGTCGTCTGTGTCTACCTCGGCGCGCCTTTGGAGGTGCGGCGGGGATGCGATTGTCAAAGACCGGCGGCGAAATGCCCCGGCATTATGCGCCCGCCCGCTTATCCGGATGGAAGATCGATTCTAGATTCGGCGAAGCGCCTGAAAAGGCAGGAGATCGCCACCACAATCCGACTATAATTTCGCGGATTGGCAGCACAGCGTCATGGGCAGGCGCAGCCCTTTCCCCGACGGGAGAGTGGTCTGATCACCGGCAGCCCAGGCTGAAAGGCGTCAGAAACGAACGTCCCTCAGAACTTCCCGAGGCTGCGCAACCGGCTGTCCGGACGGCGCGCATCGAGGGCCGCGGCGCCGACCGCCGCGGCGATGGTGGCGAGGGCCAGCAGGGCGCCGCCTTCCTTCGCATGGTCGCGGGCGTAGGTCCCCGCCTCGGAGGCGTAGTGGCGGGCGCGCTTGCCGTGCTTCTTCAGCGCCTTGCGCGAGGAATGACGTGTGTCGTCGAAGAAGCGCCGCGACCGGTGACGGGCGTCCTCGCCGAAGTCGGCGGCGCGTTCGCCCGCCTCGCCGACGCCGCGTCGCACCGTTTCGGTCAGATCGTCGAACCGCGTGCGCAGGCCGTCCGTGTCGATCCAGCCGCGCGGGTCGAAGCGCCCGCGAAGGGTCTCCAGCCGGGTCGGGCCGGTGCGCTGGTTGAGCAGCAGGGTGGCCAGACCGACGCCCGCCAGTACGGCGACCACGCCGGCGGCGATGCCGGGATGCTTGCGGACTTCGGCGAGGGCGGAAAACTGTCGGACCATGGGGTAGTAGACCTCTTCATCGAGACCGTCCTCGGTCGGGTCGTAGAGCCCGTCCTCGTCCGGCTGCCACGCGGAACGCCTGTCCCGCATCAGGGAAGGAGCGAACCGGGCGAAAAGAGGTTCCGCCACGCCGGGCAGGACCGAATAGAAACTGGCGATCAGCCGGCCGCCACCGCCGACCGTGATCTCGCGGATCGGATGTTCGGCGCAGTAGAGGATGGTGTCGGCCACGACATGGGTCGCATAGACCGGCTGCGGATTCTGCACCGCCTGACCGGTCAGATTGCGGGCGTGTTTGTTGTACGGCGTGTCGATCGCCCCCGGCTTGACCAGGCTGACGGTGATCGGGGCCTGGTCGCGCATCAGCTCCATGCGCAGGGCGTTGGTGAAACCCTTCACCGCGTGTTTGGAGGCGGAATAGACGCCCTGCACCGGGATCGGCGCGTCGGACAGGATGGAGCCGACATTGATGATGGCCCCGCCGCCGGGGCGTTCGCGAAGATGCTCCGACGCCACCAGCGAGCCGTTGACCACGCCCCAGTAGTTGGTCTCGAACAGCCGCCGCTGGTCCTCGAGCGTGGTCTCGCGGATCGGGCCGTAGATCGACACCCCGGCGTTGTTGACCCAGGTGTCGAAGCCGCCGAACAGACGCCGGCATTTCTCGGCCGCCTCGGCGAGGGCGTCGTGATCGGCCACGTCCGCCACCGCCCAGGCCGCGCGAGCCCCCGTGGCCTGGAGTTCCTCGGTCAGGGCCTTCAGGTCATTCTCACCGCGCGCGATCAGGAAGACGCAGGCCCCCGCGCGCGCCGCCCGCCGGGCCACCGCCAGGCCGACTCCGGAGGTGGCGCCGGTGATCACGATGGCCTGCTGTTTCAGGGGCTTGAGCGTCGCTTTGGTCATGAAATCGCCGGCTGAATGAGGTCTGTGCGCCTTCGGGGAACGGGGCCGCGGCCCCGCTTGTTCCTGATGTAGCACGCCGCCCTTACCAATCGCGATACGGGCGCCTATCTTGCGGCGCTCCCGCACAACCGCCCTTTCGAGGACCCGCCGTGACCGATCACGCGCCCGCCGCCGCGCCTTCAGACAACATCGCCGCCGCCTTCCAGATCGAGGGCTGGCCGGTGCGCGGCCGGCTGGTCCGCCTGGGCGCGACCAT
>JAAXIW010000148.1:3358-14336 GCA_012270135.1 Brevundimonas sp.
CCAGCCTGAAGTTCGAGGGCCGGCTGATCGTCCAGGCCCAGGGCGACGGGCCGGTGCGCTATGTGGTCGCCGACTATGACACCGAAGGGCATCTGCGCGGCTACTGCCGGTTCGACGAGGCCGAGGTGGCCGAGGTCTCGCAAGGCTTCTCGCGGCCGGGGGCCAAGACCCTGCTGGGCGACGGCGTGTTCGTGATGACGCTGGATCGCGGTCCCGATTTCGAGCGGACCCAGGGCATCACCCCGATCGAGGGCGAGAGCCTGTCGCTGGCCGCCGAACACTATTTCCAGCAGTCCGAGCAGATCCCGACCCGGGTGCGGCTGGCGGTGGGCTCCGTCGTCACCGACGAGGGCGCGGCGTGGCGGGCCGGCGGGGCGCTGATCCAGCTGATCGCCGGCGACGAAGCCCGCGGCTCGACCGAGGAGACCTGGGATCGCTCGCGCGCCCTGTTCCAGACGCTGGGCGACGACGAACTGATCGACCCGACGGTGTCGCCCGAGACCCTGCTGTTCCGCCTGTTCCACGAGGACGGCGTCCGGCTGGAGGACCCGCGCGCGCTTCAGGCCGTGTGCCGCTGCTCGAAGGACCGCATCGGCACGGTGCTGGCCTCGTTCTCGCCCGAGGAGCGGGCGGAGATGGTCGAGGACGACGGCAAGATCCGGGTGACCTGCGAATACTGCGCGACGGTCTATGAGCTGGAGCCTGAGGAGGTGGCGGCGGGGTAGGCGAGCGTCCGTCCGCCGCCGGCTCCGCACCCGATCGCGCTGCGGCGCAGGGCGCGGGGAAGGGGAGGTCCGTTACGGGTGGGAAGGGGACCTTCGATTTCTGGCCACATTGCATTCACTGGCAATGCACCTCCTCACCTGAACGATTCCAAAGCGGTGAAACACCGGCAGGACGATGCTCCTCCGGAACGGCGGGAAGGGGCTGGTCTGCGTCCAATTGCGTGGAGCCTGACGATGAGCCACAGGTCGACGAAGGTGTCCGAATAGGGTCTCTTCCCAGCCGCCCCGCACCCATTGCGAATCCGTACACAATTCTTGTCAGGCCCAAGGATTTCGCCTTATCCCTTCCGAGCGGGCCTGCCCGCTGACACCAGGGAGAGCAAGATGCGGGCATGGGGGCTGGGGCTGATTGCAATCGGCAGCATGGCGGTGGCGGGATGCGAGACGTTCGACGACTACATGATCTCAAGTGAAACCGGGGTGACGCTTGAGGGCGCGGTCATTCGCGTCGACGAGATGGAGACGTTCACCGGGGAACGTTACGATCAATTCCGGGCGTGGAACGGCGGTCGCAGAAACATCTGCGCACAGGTCGTGTTCAGCGGGTCCAACAACTATACGGGCGCCGGCTACTCCATGGGTAGCGTCTACAACGTGGCCCCGGGCTCGACCCTGGATATCGGGTATGTCCAGCACCCCGCGCGCTATGTGTACGAAGGCAGGCTGTGGTCGCCGCAGTCAAACGGCGCCTGCGGCTCGTACGAGGGGGCCGCTCGACGCGTCGCGGCGGGAGGCTGACCCACAAGGCAGGATTCGCTGGCCTGTCCTGCGCCGCCCCTAACGGACGGCGTAGGTGCAGCTCAGCATGAGGAGGTCGCCGGCTTCCTGCTCCCGCTCCATCATCGCCGCCTCTGCCTCCTGCCAAGGTCCGCAACGGGTCGAAAACGGACCTGCGCGAGGTCCGCGCCCGCTTAACCGCCGAGATCCAGCGAATAGCCCGCCGAGCGGACGGTGCGGATCGGGTTGACCGTGCCCTCGATGTTCAGGGCCTTGCGCAGGCGGCCGACGTGGACGTCGACGGTTCGGGCCTCGACGTAGACGTCGGATCCCCAGACGGCGTCGAGCAGCTGCTCGCGGCTGAACACCCGGCCGGGGTGCTGCATCAGGTGGTCGAGCAGGCGGAATTCGGTGGGTCCCAGGTGGATTTCCTGGCCGGCGCGGCGGACGCGGTGGGCGACGCGGTCGATGACGATGTCGCCGTGGGTCAGGCGGTCGTCGGCCAGGCCCGGGCGGATGCGGCGCAGCACGGCGCGGATGCGGGCGTTGAGCTCGACCATCGAGAACGGCTTGGTCATGTAGTCGTCGGCGCCGGTGTCGAGGCCGCGCACGCGGTCGGTCTCCTCGCCGCGGGCGGTGAGCATGATGACCGGCAGGTTGCGGGTTTCGGGCTTGCCGCGGATGCGACGGCAGACCTCGATGCCCGACAGCTTGGGCAGCATCCAGTCCAGCAGGACGAGGTCGGGCAGCCGCTCCTCGATCTGCAGCATGCCCTCCTCGCCGTCGGCGGCGATGACGACGCGGTAGCCTTCCTTTTCGAGGTTGTACTGGACCAGGGTGGCCAGGGCGTCCTCGTCTTCCATCACCAGAACATAGGGCTGCACGGCGGTTCTCCGGAACTCAGGCGTCGGTCGGCGATTCGGGGATGTCTTCGGCGGTGTCGGGATTCCAGCGCGGGCGCTCGCCCGAGAACTCCTGGCCGGTGATCTCGTAGTAGATGGTCTCGGCGATGTTGGTGGCGTGGTCGCCGATCCGCTCGAGGTTCTTGGCCATGAACAGCAGATGGGTGCAGGCCCCGATCGTGCGCGGGTCGCCCATCATGTAGGTCAGCAGTTCGCGGAACAGGGCGTTGTAGTGTTCGTCGACCTCGTCGTCGGTGTTCCAGACGGCCACGGCGCGGTCGATCTCACCGGCGGCGTAGGCGTCGAGCACGTCGCGCAGGCGCATGGAGACCAGCTTGCCCATCCGCTCGATGGATCGCGTCAGCGGCTGCATCGGCTCGCCCTCGGCGAGGATCAGGCCGCGCTTGGCGATGTTCTTGGCCAGGTCGCCGGTGCGCTCCAGATCGGTGGCCAGCTTCATCGACGAGAGGGTGCGGCGCAGGTCGGAGGCGACCGGCTGGCGCAGGGCGATGAGGCGGATGGCCTTCTTCTCGATCTCGCGCTGCAGGCCGTCCAGCTTGGCGTCGCGCTCGACCACCGAGCGGCCGAGGGCGACGTCGCGGCGGGCGACGGAATCGATGGCGTCGGCGACCTGGGCCTCGGCCAGACCACCCATGCGGGCGACCTCGGCGGGCAGCTGGTCCAGTTCGTCTCCATAGGCCTTGACGGTGTGCTGGGTCATGCTGGTGCGTCCTAGCCGAAGCGGCCGGTGATGTAGTCGAGCGTGCGCCGCTCGCGCGGGTTGGTGAAGATGTCCTCGGTGTCGCCGGTCTCGACCAGACGGCCGAGGTGGAAGAAGGCGGTGCGCTGGCTGACCCGCGCGGCCTGGGCCATGGAGTGGGTGACGATGACGATGCAGTAGCGTTCGCGCAGCTCGTCGATCAGCTCCTCGATCCGGGCCGTGGCGATCGGGTCCAGCGCCGAGCAGGGCTCGTCCATCAGGATGACCTCGGGCTCGACGGCGATGGCGCGGGCGATGACCAGGCGCTGCTGCTGGCCGCCGGACAGGCCGGTGCCGGGCGAGTGCAGGCGGTCGGCGACCTCGTCCCACAGGCCGGCGCGACGGAGCGAGGCCTCGACGATGCCGTCCAGCTCGGGCTTGCCGTCGGCGAGGCCGTGGATGCGCGGGCCGTAGGCGACGTTCTCGTAGATGGTCTTGGGGAAGGGGTTCGGCTTCTGGAACACCATGCCGACGCGGGCGCGCAGGAGCACCGGATCGACGGACTTCGCATTGACGTCCTCGCCGTCCATCTCGATCCGGCCGACGACGCGGGCGCCCGGGATGGTGTCATTCATCCGGTTCATGGTGCGCAGGAAGGTCGACTTGCCGCAGCCCGACGGCCCGATCAACGCGGTGACCGTCTTGTCCGGAATGTCCAGCGAGACGTCGTGCAGGGCCTGTTTGTCGCCGTAGAAGACCGACACGTCGCGGGCCGTGATCTTGGTCGGGGCGTTGGGGTCGGCGCTGTGCAGGACGGGCGGCGGCGTCAGCACCTGGTTGTCGGCGTCGCCAGGGCCGCTGGCGTCGTCCGGGGCTCGAAAGATGTTGAACTTCATAAGACTACCACCGGCGTTCGAAACGGCGCCGCAACAGGACGGCGGCGGCGTTCATGACGATCATGAAGGCGAGGAGGACCATGATGGCCGCGGCGGTGCGCTCGTGGAAGGCGCGCTCCGAGGCGTTTTCCCAGATGTAGATCAGCGAGGGCAGGGCGCCGGCCGGCTCGGTCAGGCTGTCCGGGATGCCGGGGATGAAGCTGACCATGCCGATCAGCAGCAGGGGCGCGGTCTCGCCGAGCGCGTGGGCCATGGAGATGATGGCGCCGGTCATCACGCCCGGCATGGCCAGCGGCAGGGTGTGATGGAACACCGTCTGGGTCTTCGACGCGCCCATGGCCAGGGCGGCTTCGCGGATCGACGGCGGCACCGCCTTCAGCGCGGAGCGGGTGGCGATGATGATCGTCGGCAGGGCCATCAGGGCCAGCACCCGGCCGCCGACCAGGGGGCTGGCGCGGGGCAGGTGCATCCAGTTGATGAACAGGGCGAGGCCCAGCAGGCCGTAGATGATCGACGGCACGGCGGCCAGGTTGTTGATGTTGACCTCGATCAGATTGGTGATCCGGCCCTTGGGCGCGAACTCCTCGAGGTAGAGGGCCGCGCCGACGCCCAGCGGCAGGGCGATCAGGGCGGTGACCAGCAGCATCAGGGCCGAGCCGACCACGGCGCCGAGGACGCCGGCCAGCTCCGGCTCGGTCGAGTCGCCCCGGGTGAACAGGCCCGCGTTGAAGTGGCGGGCGACGAGACCTTCGGCCTTCATCCCGTCGAGCCAGGCGATCTGCTGGTCCGTGAGGCGGCGCTGGTCGGCGGGCGTGTCGCGGGAGATTTCGCCCTTCAGATACAGATCGGCGTCGTCGGCCAGCGGCGCGGTGATCGGGACGGTCTGGCCGATCAGGGCCGGTCGCGCCTGGATGCGTTCGGCGGCGACGAATTTCAGCTCGGACGAAAACAGTCCGCGCATGGCGGTGGACTGGCTGCCCTGTTCGTCGTCCTGGACCCCGAGCCGGGCCAGCTGCTGCTCGGCGACGAGCAGTTCGAAATTGGATCCTTGCGGATAGGCGCGGTCGATGCGGGCCGGATCCATATAGACGGGCACGGTAACGCTGTGGGTGTAGAAGGCCGTGTGGCCCTGCTCGAAGATCCGGCCGAGCAGAAGCAGCAGAAAGCCGACCGCGAGGCCGATGGCCAGCAGGCCGTACAGCCTGAACCGGCCCTCGCGGGCGTAGCGCCGCTTGAGCCCCGCGCGCAGGCGGTCGGTGCGCTGCGTTCCGTCGGCGCCCGGGGCGTCCTTGATGTTCGCCGCGTCAGTCATACTGCTGCCGATAGGTGTGGACGATGCGCTGGGCGATGACGTTCAGCGCCAGGGTCACGAGGAACAGGGTCAGGCCGAGGCCGAAGGCGGCCAGGGTCTTGGGGCTGTTGAACTCCTGGTCGCCGGTGAGAAGGGTGACGATCTGCACCGTCACCGTGGTCACCGTGTCGAGCGGGTTCAGGGTCAACCGCGCGGCCAGGCCGGCGGCCATGGTCACGATCATGGTCTCGCCGATGGCCCGCGACATGGCCAGCAGCATGGCCCCGGCCACGCCGGGCAGGGCGGCCGGAAGCAGCACCCGCTTGACCGTCTCGGACTTGGTCGCGCCCATGGCGTAGGAGCCGTCGCGCAGCGACTGGGGCACGGCGTTGATGATGTCGTCGGACAGGGAGCTGACGAAGGGGATCAGCATGATGCCCATGACCGCCCCGGCGACGAGGGCCATCTGGTTCTGGACCAGCATCAGATACTGGCCGAGCCCGTCGAGCGGGCCGCCGACCAGCAGGACACCGAGGCCATTGAAGAATTCGCGGAAGGCCGGTCCGACGGTCAGGGCGGCGAAGAAGCCGTAGACCACGGTGGGCACGCCGGCGAGCACCTCGAGCACCGGCTTGACCGCCGCCCGGAACACCGGCCCGGCGTATTCGGACAGGTAGATGGCCGCGAACAGGCCGACCGGCGCGGCCACCGTCATCGCGATGAGCATGATCAGGAAGGTGCCGGCGAACAGCGGCAGGGCGCCGAAAGCCCCGGTCGATCCGACCTGGTCGGCGCGGATCGCGGTCTGGGGGCTCCACTGGGTCCCGAGCAGGAACTCCGTGACCGGCACCGAGGCGAAGAAGCGCAGCGAATCGAAGACCAGGGAGGCGATGATCCCGACGGTGGTCAGCACCGCCACGGCGGAGCTGGCGAACAGCAGGCCGACGACCCAGCGCTCGACGCGGTTGCGCGCCCGCATGTCGGGCCGGATGCGGCTGAACACGAACAGGGCCCCGAGCAGCGCCGCCAGCGCGGCCAGGACCACGCCGCCGAGGTCCAGCATGCGGCCGATTCCGGCCACCCGGGCGCCCTCGGCCGGCAGCAGCTCCGCATAAGGCGCGGACCAGATCTGGGTCGCTGGCTGACCGGCTCCGACCGCCCGGGCGTCAGCGAAGAAGGCGCCCCGGCGCAGCGGCTCCAGCTCGCCGACCGCCTCGGGCGCGCCGGCCATGATCAGGCCGCCCTCGATGGTCGGGGTGAACACCGCCGCCGCGATCAGCACCGCCAGCGCGGGCGCCGCGGTCCAGATCAGGGCCCAGGCTCCGAACTGGGCGGGCCGCGAATGCGCCCGGACGCCCTGCTGACGCCGACGCGCCAGCGAGCGCGCGCCGAACCAGGCGGCGATGGATGCGGCGATCAGGATCGGCAGGAAGAGCCAGGTCATACGGGTCCGGAACCGGAGAATCGGACGACCGGGGGGCGCCCCTCGTCGTTCGCGGCGGAACCTGCCCGTGAATGGTCAGCGGATTACGACGACCGCGTGACAGTTCTGTTACGTCCGGCGGGCCGCCGTCATCTGGACGTCACGCACCGCGGCGGCGCCCTTCGGGGCCGCCAAGGGGAAGTAGGCGGTGAATTTCGCGCCCTTGCCCGGGGCGCTTTCGACGGTCAGCCCGCCGCGATGGCGATTGACGATGTGTTTGACGATGGCCAGGCCGAGACCGGTGCCGGACCGCTCGCCGCTCTTCTGGCCTTCGACGCGATAGAACCGCTCGGTCAGGCGCGGCAGGTGCTCGCGCGCCATGCCCGGGCCGTGGTCGCGCACGGTGACGGCGGCATAGCGCAGGCCCGGCTCGCGATCCGGCGTGACCAGCGGCAACCGCGTCGCGCCATTGCCCCGATTGCCGCCCGACCAGGGGGCCGAGGCCTGCTCGAGCGTGACTTCCGGCTGAACCAGAACCTCGATCGCATCGCCCGCGGCCGAGTATTTGATGGCGTTGTCGATCAGGTTCTGGACCACCTGCACGATCTCGTCGCGGTCGCCGTGAACCGGAGCGCCCGCCTCCGGGGCGTCAACCACGATCCGCACCTGCCGATCGGCCGACAGAACGCTGACCGCGTCGACCACGTCGGATGTCGCCCGGGCCAGATCGACCTTGCCCGACGGCGGGACGTGCTCGTTCAGTTCGATCCGGCTCAGCGACAGCAGGTCGGCCACCAGCCGCCCCATCCGCTCGGCCTGGGTCGCCATGATGTCGAGGAATTTGTCCCGGGCCTTGGGGTCGTCGCGGGCATGGCCCTTGAGCGTCTCGATGAAGCCCGACAGCGAGGCCAGCGGCGTCCTCAACTCGTGGCTGGCGTTGGCGAGAAAGTCGACGCGCATCAGCTCCATGCGCCGCACCTCGGTCTCGTCGCGCAGCACCAGCAGGGCCAAAGCCCGGCCGTGGACGGGCGCGAGAGGCCGGGTCAGCGCGCGCCAATGCCGCGTCTGGGCCCCGACCCCGGCATAGTCGGTGGTCCGCTCGACGCCCCCGAACAGCGCCTCGTCCACCGCCTCCAGCACCGCGGGCTCGCGCAGGACGGAGACCAGCAGCCCGCCCTCGCGGGGCGCCCTCAACAGGTCGCGCGCCGCGGTGTTGGCCAGTTCGACCCGGCGGTCCGCGATGTCGTCCGCCTCGCCGCCCGAGACGACCAGAACCGGGTCAGCCAGCGCCTCGAACAGGCTCTCGAGCAGGACGGGATCCAGCGTCGAGCCGGCCGGCGCCGCCTCGACCACGCGGTCAACGACCTTCACCGGCGGGCCGGAGCGGCGGTTCATCGCCCAGGCCGTCAACGCGACCAGGGCCGCGCCGGCCAGCAGGGGCAAGGCGAGACCAGGCTGGTAGATCGCGAGGCCGACCAGCACGATGATCGCCACACCGGCGCTGGCGCCCACCGTCCACAGCCGGGAGCCGGCGTGCGGGGCGATGGGCGAGGGCGAGAGATCGTAGGTCATCAGGGGTTCCGGCGGGCTTTCGCCGACGTCTATTCCACAAACATGACATGGAATTCACGACAAAGGCAGGCGGCGATGGCCGGCCCGGTGTTGTCAAACACCCTTTACAGACCTACCAATGCTTCCGAAACAGTATCCGGGGAGGTCCCATGACGGCGGCGTTGACGCTGGACGGAGTCAGCAAGCGGTACGGCGATTTCCAGGCCGTGCGCGATCTCAGCTTCGAGGTGGAGAAGGGCTCGATCTGCGGCTTCCTGGGACCGAATGGCGCAGGCAAGACCTCGACCATCCGCATGATCCTCGGCCTGCAGCCGGCGACCTCGGGCCGGATCGACATCCTCGGCGCCGACGACGGCCGCAAGGTGCGCGACCGGATCGGCTTCCTGCCGGAGGAGCGCGGCCTCTACAAGAAGATGACCCCGGTCGACGCCATCGCCTTCTTCGGCGCCCTGAAGGGGCTGCCGACCGGCGAGGGCCGCAAGCGCGCCCGCGAGATGCTGGACGCCCAGGGCCTGGGCGCAGCCAAGCGCAAGAAGATGAAGGAGCTGTCCAAGGGCATGTCCCAGAAGGTGCAGCTGATCGCCTCGGTCGTGCACCGCCCGGAGTTCGTGATTCTCGACGAACCCTTCTCGGGCCTCGACCCGGTCAACCAGCAGGGGCTGGAGGCGATGATCCGCGGGCTCGCCGCCGACGGCGCCACCGTGCTGTTCTCGACCCATGTGATGCAGCACGCCGAGCGGCTTTGCGACAAGGTGGTGTTGCTGGCGCGGGGGCAGAAGGCGTTCGAGGGCACCGTCGCAGAGGCGCGGGCCACCTCGCCGCGCTTCCTGGAGCTGGAGGGCGCCATCGCGCCGGAACAGGCGTCCGGCCTGCCGGGCGTCGACGAGGTCACTGTGGTCTCGGACGTCGACGGGGTCCGCGTGTTGCGGGCCGCCCTGACCCGCGGCGCGCAGGGCCAGGACGCGCTGAAGGCCGCCTTCCTCGGCGGGCTCGACGTGCGGCGCTTCGAACTGCGTGAGCCGGGCCTGCACGACGCCTTCATCGGTCTGACCGGCGACAACCCCGATCAGGACCAGTCCGTCAAAGCCGGGGAGGCCGCCCGATGAACCGCACCCTGCTGATCGCCCGGCGCGAGTTCGCCGCCTACGCCAAGACCGTCGGCTTCTGGCTGTCGCTGCTGGCGTTTCCCGTCTTCGCGGTGCTGGGCGGGGCCATCCCCGTTCTGATGGCCCAGAGCCAGCCGGTTCGTCAGGTCGTGGTGGTCGAGGAAGGCCCTCGCGCCGCCGGCCTCGCCGCCGCAGTCCAGACCTCGCTGAAGGAAGACGAGGCGCGGAGAGCGAAGCAAAGGGCGGAAGCCGAGGCGAAAATTCGCGAAGCCGCGGGCGGGACCGCCGGCGGCAATATGGCCAGGGGCGCGCTCAGCGGTCTCGACGGTCCGCGGATGACCATCGTGGCGGCCCCGGCCGACCTCGCGGCCGCCGCGCCCGGCGAGCCCCGCGAAGAGGTCGCGCGCCGCTATCTGGGCGACGAGGCGCCCGAGGGCCAGCGGCTGGACGCCGTCGTGCTGCTCAACCGCGACGCCGAGGGACGGCCCATGGCCCGGGTCTGGTCGCGCAAGGCCACCGACACGGCGGTCGAACGCTTCGTGAAGACGGCGCTGAAGGAAGAGCACCGCCGCGTCGCCTTCGAGCGGGCCGGCATCGACCCGGCTGTCGTGTCTGCGACGGCGGACTTCGACCCCGATGTGACGACGCTGTCGCCGAGATCGGCGAGCGGCGGGGAGGTGTCGTTCCGCGACAAGCTGCCGGGGATCATCGGTCTCGCCTCGGGCTTCCTGCTCTGGTCGCTGATCATCACCGGCGCCTCGATCCTGCTGAACAGCGTGATGGAGGAGAAGTCGAACAAGATCCTCGAAGTCCTGCTGTCCTCGGCCTCGGCGACCGAAATCCTGACCGGCAAGGTGCTGGGCGTGGCCCTGCTGACCATCACCGTCCTGCTGGTCTGGGGCGGCATCGGCGCCTTCGGCCTGATCGCCGGCCTGCCGCAGTATGCGCCGATGGTCGGCGAGGTGCTGATCGAGAGCGGTCTGATCGGCTATTTCCTGGCCTATGCGGTTGGCGGCTATCTGATGTACGCGGTGCTGTTCGCCGCCATCGGGGCCTTCTGCGAGACGCCGCGCGACGCCCAGACGCTGATGGGGCCGATCATGATGGTCCTGGTCGTGCCCCTGCTGGTCATGCAGATGGCGATCCGCACGCCAGACGCGCCGATCGTTCAGATCATGTCGTGGATCCCCTTCTTCACGCCCTTCCTGATGAGCGCGCGCGCCCCGTCGGAGCCGCCGATGATCGAGATCGTCGGCACCATGGCGGGCATGTTCGCCTTCGCCCTGCTGATGGTGTGGATCGCCGGCCGGGCCTTCCGGGCCGGGGCGCTGTCGGATGTGAAGCTGAGCTGGAAGGCGTTCGCGGGGGCGATCGGACGGGGGCGGTAGAGGCCCGGGCTATCGTCATCCTCCGGCAAGGCGCCTCAGCGCCGCGATCGGGGGACCCGGCGGCGCGCGTGAGCGCGACCCTGTCGGGAGCGCCGCTGTTCAGCACAGCCTGCCGGCCAGATCGCCTTCGGCGCCGGTGGGTCCCCCGGACGCGCTGGGCTCGCCGGAGGATGACGACAGAGAGAGATACAGGCCGGG
>JAAXIW010000148.1:14346-23478 GCA_012270135.1 Brevundimonas sp.
TGCCTTTCGGCTGCGCGCCCTTGCGGCGCAGCTAGCGGGGGCGGAGCACGGCCACGGCCTTCTGGCGGGCGCGCTTCTCCGAGGGCTTCTCGTAGTGCACGTGACGCTTCATTTCGCGGAAGCTGCCTTCGCGCTGCATCTTCTTCTTCAGGGCTTTCAGCGCCTGATCGACGTTGTTGTCGCGGACGAAAATCTGAACCAGGTGAAACTCTCCTTTGGCCGCCCGCCGCGTCCTGTGAGGGAGACGGGCAGACAAATAAAATTCGTGCTCCCGGACCGGAGGCCCGTGAGTGAAGGCGGGCTGATACACGAGCCGACCCGGCCTGTCCAGATCGTCGCGGTGCATTGTGAAGGCTCGAAACGCCCGGAATACGGGCCTATGCTGGCCCCATGACCGAGGCGCCACACCTGTCGAACGACCCCGCCGGCGGAGACTGGACCGACCGCATGGAGCAGGCCGTGCTGGACGCCGCCGTCGAGCGCGCGCCGGCGCTGGGCTGGAACGGGCGGATGGTGCGGGCCGCCTGCGCGGCGCACGGGCTGTCGCGGGGCGACGAGGAGCTGCTGTTCCCGAACGGCGCGCGGGATCTGGCGGCCCTGCTGTCGCGGCGGCACGACGACCGGGCGATGGCCGCGCTGGCCGGGGTCGATCCTAAGTCGCTGAAGATCCGCGAGCGAATCGCCCGCGCCGTGTCGGAACGGATGGAGGCGGGGGCGGCCGATCTGGAGGCCACGCGCCGCTGCGCCGCCTTCCTGGCCCTGCCGACGAATGTCGATCTCGGCCTGCAGCTGGCTTGGGAGACGGCGGACCTGCTGTGGAACTGGGCCGGCGACACGGCGACCGACTGGAACCACTATTCCAAGCGCGCCATCCTGTCGGGCATCCTGATCCCGGCCCTGACGATGCGCTGGTTCGACGGCAGGGAGGCGGCGGACGCCTTCGTGGCGCGCCGCATAGAGAACGTCATGGCCTTCGAGAAGTGGAAGGCCGGCAAGGATTTCGACGCCCCGCTGCGGAAGATGACCGATGCGCTGAGCCGGATGCGCTACGGGGCGAAGAGCGAGACCTAGAGCGGCTTCACCCGGTTCACATGGCCCATCTTGCGGCCGGGGCGGGCCTCGGCCTTGCCGTAGAGGTGCAGGCGCATGTCGGGCTTGCCGGACAGGGTCTTCCACTGCTCGACCTCGTCGCCGAGCAGATTGGTCATTTCGACCCGGGCGTGGGCGGCGGTCGGGCCCAGCGGCCAGCCGGCGATGGCGCGGATGTGCTGTTCGAACTGGTCGCAGACGCAGCCGTCCTGGCTCCAGTGGCCGGTGTTGTGGACGCGCGGGGCGATCTCGTTGACCAGCAGCCTGCCGTCGCCGAGGTCGAACAGTTCGACGCCGATGACGCCGACGTAGTCGAGGCCGTCGAGGATGGCCGTGGCGATGGCTTTCGCCCGCTTCTCCGTCTTCGCATCGACGCCGGCGGGGGCCAGGGTGGTCTTCAGGACGCCGCCCTTGTGGATGTTCTCGCCCAGCGGATAGACGGCGATCTTGCCGTCGGCGCCGCGCGCAGCGATGACCGACAGTTCGCGGGTGAAGTCGGCGCGGGCCTCGAGGATGGCGGGGCGTTGGCCGATGGCGCTCCAGGCGTCGGCGGCCGTCTTCGCCGAGCGGATCCAGACCTGGCCCTTGCCGTCGTAGCCCTCGCGGCGGGTCTTGAGCAGGGCGGGCGTCCCCAGCCGCTCCAGACCGGCCAGCAGGTCATCGATGCCGTCGACCGGGATGAAATCCACCGTGGTCGCGCCGACGCCGTTGAGAAAGGTCTTCTCCTCGACCCGGTCCTGGGCCGCGGCCAGCGCCCTGGGGCCCGGCGCGACGAGGGCGCCGGCCTCGGCCAGGGTCGCGACGGAGGCGGCGGGGACGTTCTCGAACTCGAAGGTCACCGCCTGGGCCACGCGGCCGAGCACGGTCAGGGCGGTGGGGTCGTCATAGGCGGCGACGATCTGGCCCTGGGAGACGCGGCCCGCGGGGCTGTTCTCCTCGGGGTCGAGGATGACGACGTTGAAGCCGAGCCGCGAGGCCGCCTGGCTCAGCATCCGGCCCAGCTGGCCGCCGCCGAGGATGCCGATCGTCGATCCGGGGGGAAGCGGCGTCACTCAGTCCTCGACCGTCTCGTGAACCGCCTCGGTCTGGGCCTCGCGGAACGCCGCCAGCCGTCCGGCCAGCGTCTCGTCCGAGAGAGCGAGGATTTGCGCGGCGAGGATGCCGGCGTTCTTCGCCCCGGGCTCGCCGATGGCCAGGGTCGCGACGGGCACGCCGCCGGGCATCTGGGCGATCGACAGCAGGCTGTCCATGCCCTTAAGAGCCTTTGACTCCACCGGCACGCCCAGCACCGGCAGTTCGGTCATGGAGGCGGCCATGCCGGGCAGGTGGGCCGCGCCGCCGGCGCCGGCGATGATCACCTTTACCCCCGCGGCCTTGGCGCCCGTGGCGAAGTCGAACAGGCGTTTCGGCGTGCGGTGGGCGCTGACGACCTTCGCCTCCCAGGCCACGCCGAGCCGGTCCAGCGCCTCGGCGGCGTGTTTCATCGTCGGCCAGTCCGAGCGGCTGCCCATGATGATCGCCACGGGGGGAGTCTCGGTCGCCATGAGTCGCGGCCCTTTCCGACGAAAGCGGCGCGATACAGGACTCGCGTTGCGCCCGCAACCGACGGCGTTAGGCTCAAGGTCGGCCGGAGCGTGTGAGTCGCCGGCCGGGGAGCTTATTTCGCCTGTGACCGACGCGGCCGTCATCGACCCCATCGCCGAGATCGAACGGCTCCGCGCCGAGGTCGAGGCCCTGCGCCGCCGCGCCGAGGCGGCCGAGGCGGCGGCGGACCACGACGTGCTGACCCCGGCCCTGAACCGGCGCGGCTTCGTCGCGGCCATGAAGAGCGCCATGGCCTTCTGCCAGCGCCACGACGTGCCTGCGGTGCTGCTCTATCTCGACCTCGACGGCTTCAAGGGGGTCAACGATTCCCTCGGGCACGCGGCCGGAGACGCCGCCCTGGTGCATGTCGCCGAAATGATGCGGGCCAATCTGCGCGAGTCGGACGCCGTCGGCCGGCTGGGCGGCGACGAATTCGGCCTGCTGATGCTCAACGCCGGTCTCGACGAGGGCCGGGAGAAGGCCCGCAAGCTGGCCGCCAGTCTCGAGGAGGCGCCCTTCGAATGGGAGGGGAGCTCGGCAGGACTGGGCGGCTCGTTCGGCGTCCGCGCCTTCGCCGGTCACACCGATCCGGAGGTCTGGCTCGCCGAGGCCGACGCCGCCATGTGGGTCCGCAAGAAGGGGCGGTGATCGTTCAGGCGATGATGTCGGGCAGGATTATCGCCTCGATCTTCACGATCTCGTCGCGCAACGTCAGCTTCTTGCGCTTCAGCCGGGCGATCATGAGCTGATCGGGCACAGGCATGTGCGTCAGCGCCTCGATCGACGCGTCGAGGTCGGCGTGCTCCTGCTGCAGGTCCTTGAGCCGGGCGTGCAGCGCCTGCTCTTCCTCGCTCAGAAAAGGATCGTCGTCGTTCATGATCGGGCCCCGGAGGCGGGCTTATAACGCGCGTCGCTTCATGCCGGAAGCCGCTCGGCGAGAGCGGTCAGACCGGGGCGCGGCGTCATCGGCGACCATTGCCGCGCCACGGCGATCAGAGCGTCCAGCGAGGGCCGCGGCGCGCCTCCCGGCGCCGGCGTCAACGCCTCCAGCGCGGCCAGCAGACGGCGTTCCGCCTCAAGCTCCACGGCCTTGACCTGGTTGCGGACGGCCTCGCGGTCGGCATCCTCCAGGTCGGGGTTGCGGCCCTTGAGCGACCGGCGGACCTCGCGCAGGGGCGCGATGGCGGTGTCCTGCCAGGCCCGGGGGAGATCGCCGGCGGCCTCGAGCGTGTCGGCGTCCGGCGCGCGCCCGGTCCGCGCCCCCCAGGCGGCCCAGAGCAGCAGCGGCACGTTCTGGCCGGCGGCGTCCTGGAGGTGGAGGCACGCCTCCTCGACGCCGTCGGCCCGATAGGCCGTCACGGCCCAGTCCCACAGGTCGCTCATTCCGCCGAAGCGCCCTTGAGCCCGGCCCAGCGCCGGACGCCCGACCATTCCAGTCCGAACAGGTCCAGCGCCCGTCCGACCGACTGGTCGACCATCTCCCCGATCGAGGCCGGCTTCGCGTAGAAGGCGGGCAGGGGCGGGGCGATGATCGCGCCCATCTCGGTCAGCGCCGTCATGGTGCGCAGATGGCCCAGATGCAGCGGCGTCTCGCGCAGCATCAGCACCAGCGGCCGCCGCTCCTTGAGCACCACATCGGCGGCGCGGGTCAGCAGGGTCGAGGTCACGCCGGTGGCGATCTCGCTCATGGTCCGCACCGAGCAGGGCGCCACGAGCATGCCCATGGTCCGGAACGAACCGGAGGCGATGGAGGCGCCGACGTCGTTCAGGCGGTGCGTCACGTCGGCGCGGCCCATCAGGTCGTCGGCGGATAATTCGGTCTCCTGCGACAGGGTCAGCAGGGCGGCGCGGGTCACGACGAGGTGGCTCTCGACTCCGAGTTCGCGCAGGGCGTCGAGCGCGCGGATTCCGTAAGCCACGCCGGATGCTCCGGAAATTCCGACGATCAGGCGGGACGGCGGGGTCGGCGTCGGGTTCCGTACGGCTCCGTTCACATCATCGGCCATATTCAGGTCCACGGTCATCAGGTCCGGAGGACCGTCGGCTTCACTGGAAAGTGATTCCACAGCGGGTCCAGCCGGGCGCTCAATCTAGTGGTCCCTTAGACATGGAGGCGCAAGCCATGACCATCGAAGCTCGTATCCGCGAACTGGGAAACCGTCACCGCAATCTGGATGAAACCATCCGCCGCGAGCTGACCCACCCGGCGGCGGACTCGCTTCGCGTAAGGGAGCTCAAACAACAGAAGCTCCGGCTCAAGGAACAGATCACCAGTCTGGAGGCCCGAGCGCACTAGCGACGGCCTCCCGCAGTCAGAAAGACGGCCCCGGAGCGATCCGGGGCCGTTTTCATTGTCAGTCCTTGGCGCCGAACACGGACTCGGCGGTCGGCTCGGCCCCGCGGCGCTCGCGGGCCTCCGGCACGAACTCCGGCTCGGCCGGCTCGGCGGCGTCGGCGGGCTGGAGGGTGGCGCCGCCCTTCTTCGCGTCGTCCTTCGCCTTCTTGTCGGCGGCCTTCTTGACCAGTTCGTCGAGCGCCAGCTGGCCGACCAGGCCCAGGGTCACCGGATCGACCGGCTTGATGTTGGCGCTGTTCCAGTGGGTGCGGTTGCGGACGCTCTCGATCGTGGACTTGGTCGTGCCCAGCAGTTTGGCGATCTGGGCGTCGGTCACCTCGGGGTGGTTGCGCACGAACCAGGCGATGGCGTCCGGGCGGTCCTGACGGCGCGACACCGGCGTGTATTTCGGCGCCGGCTTGGACGACTTCAGCAGTTCGGCGTGGCGGCTGACCACGGCCTGCATGCGGTAGGTCGCGTCGTTCTGGGCCTTGTCCAGTTCCTCGCGGGTCAGCTGGCCGTTGACCAGCGGATCGGCGCCGCGGATGTCGCGGGCCACGTCGCCGTCGGCGATGCCGCGCACTTCCAGCGGATGCAGGCCGCAGAAGTCGGCGATCTGCTCGAAGGTGAGGGAGGTGTTGTCGACCAGCCAGACCGCGGTGGCCTTGGGCATGAGGATGTCGGTCATGAGCGTCTTTGCTTCTGTTCTTGGCCCGCCCCAACACGAGGCCTGGCGGGTTCCGGATACGACGGCGCCCGACCTTTCGGCCGGGCGCGTATGGGTTCGATATAAGCTCATTCGCGGCAAAAGAAAACGAAACCCGACATCGCCATACAGCCAAGGTTCATCCGGAATGCTGAACAGTGGCTTCACAGACGCGTTGTGCGTCATTGAAACCCGATGGAGGGGACCATGCTGATCGAAACCCTTGCCGCCATGGCGGTTCTTTCCGGCGCCGGCCAGGAGTATGCGCCCGGCGGCATGCAGGAGCGGGTCGCACCGCGTGGCGACTACCGCGACAGCTGCAGCGGCGAATACGTCAACCGCGGCCGGCTCTACGCCGACTGCCGCGACCGGCGCGGCAATATCCGCGGGACGTCGATCGAACTGAACCGCTGCACGGCCTATGAGATCCGCAACGACAACGGCCTGCTGGTCTGCGGCCCGGTGCGCGGAGCCTACGAGGACCGTCCCGGCGGAGGACGTCCGGACCACGGCGGCGGCTGGGGCGGTGGGCGCGCCGAGATCACCGTCTATCGCGATGCCCTGTATCGCGGCCAGTCGACCAGCTTCCGCGGCGCCATGCCCAACCTTCGCAACACGGACTTCAACGACAACATCAGCTCGATGCGGTTCCGGGGTACGTGGGAAGCCTGCACCGACGCCTATTTCCGCGGCACGTGCCGGACGTTCAGCGACGACGTCTGGAACCTGCAACAGCACGGCATGAACGACCGCATCTCGTCGCTTCGTCCCGTCGAGCGCGGCGGGCGGGGCGACCGCTGGTAGTCAGAGCGTCAGCACCACCTTGCCGACGTGGCCGCCCGCCTCAAGCCTGAGGTGGGCGGCCGACGCCTGCTCCAGCGGAAGCGTCGCCTCGACCGGGGGGCGGACGAGGCCCGCCGTCACCCACGGCCAGACGGCAGCCTCAACCGCAGCGATCAGCCGCGCCTTCTCGTCGGCGGGCCGGGCGCGCAGGGTCGAGCCGGTCAGGACGATCCGCTTCATCATCAATCGGGCGAGATCGATCTCCGCCTTCGCGCCGGAAAGGGTGGCGATAACCACCCACCGGCCGAACGGCTTGAGCACCGCCTGGTTGAGGGCCGCATAGTCGGCGCCGACCATGTCCAGCACGACATCCGCTCCACCGAATGCGGCGATCGCGCCTTCCAGGTCGTCCGTCAGGGCGTCGAGGCTCAGGTCCGCCCCCAGGGCGAGTGCGGCGGCCGCCTTTTCGGGACCGCGGGAGGTGGCGATCACCCGCGCACCGGCCGCCGTGGCCATCTGGATGGCGGTGACGCCGATGCCGCTGGTCGCGCCGTGGATCAGCAGGGTTTCGCCGGCCTTCAGGGCGCCGGCCTCGAAGACGTTGGCGAAGACGGTGCAGACGGTCTCGGGCAGGGCGGCGGCCTGCGCGAAGTCGAGGCCTTCGGGGACGGGCAGGGCGTGGCGGGCGTCGACCACGGCGTAATCGGCATAGCCGCCGCCGCCCAGAAGGGCGCAAACCCGGTCGCCGGCGGCCCACCGGCTCACGCCCTCGCCGATCTGGTCCACCTCGCCGGCGACCTCAAGACCGAGGATGTCGGAGGCGCCGGGCGGAGGCGGATAGCGCCCCAGCCGCTGGAAGATGTCGGGACGGTTGATCCCGGCGGCGCGCACGCGGATGCGAACCTGGCCCGGTCCTGCGGCCGGATCGGGCCGTTCCACCACGGTCAGCGCTTCCGCGGGACCCGACCCGCCGGTGATTTCGACAGCCCGCATCGGCTCCCCGTTCTTGCAATCGTCCCTGTCCGGGCGTTCAGATAGGCGCTTGCCCGTGGATTGGCCAAGGAGGAGGCGGTGATGTTCGAGGATCTGGAGCCCCGTCCGGCGCGGGGCGCGCCCCTGATCGCCCTGCAACGCGAGGACCTGGACGGTTATTCGGTCGAGGACCTCAAGGAACGCATCGCCGGGCTGGAGGCCGAGATCGCCCGCTCGAAGACGGCCATCGAGGGCAAGTCGTCCCAGCGCAACGCGGCCGACGCCATGTTCAACTTCCGCCCGTGAATCAGCCAGATGGCACGGCCGTTGCAGACGGCTCATGCACCGCGCGAAACCGTGCCGGTCGTGATACGGATGCGCCTTGCCCATGAGTTTGACCGAGTTGATGCCCAGCGACGACCTCACCCCATCCGCCGGACGCAGCCGCGCGGCCGTCGTCGACGACTTCGCCCGGTCGGAGCTGTTCGACCGCACCTTCCGGGAAGGCATGGAGCTGGTCGAGGAGACCGCCGCCTATCTGGACGGGGACGGACGGCGCGAGTCCAAGCTGTTGTCGCGGACCACCGCCCTGGCCTACGCCGGCGAGAGCATGAAGCTGACCACCCGACTGATGCAGATCGCGTCCTGGCTGCTGGTTCAGCGGGCCGTGCGCGAAGGCGACATGACGGCCACGGCGGCGTGTGACGCCCGCTATAGGCTCGCCGACCGCAAGATCGAGACCGAGCCGACCCATCCCGAGCTGCCGATCGCCCTCGTGGAATATCTGGTCCGGGCCGAGAAGCTGTACGACCGCGTGCTGCACCTCGACCGGCGCATGTATCTGGACGCGCCCGAGGAAGAGGCGGTCAATCCGGTGCAGAGCCAGCTGGACCGGCTGGCGGCGGCGTTCCGGCAGTAGGACTCGACCTTCAACGGAATCCGGGCCGGGGTGAACTGCGTCCAGCCCGACCGATTTCGCCCTACGGCCCGATGTCGTCGGCGTCGCGGCCGCGGCCGTCGTCGACCACCTTGGGCAGGCTGACGGCGATGCCGAGCGCCTCGGCCAGCTTGTCGTCGCGGCCGTAGACGTCCTCGCGGAAGGCGACCCGGCCCTGGCCGTCGACGAAGGCGGTCCAGTAGAGCAGGCGCACGGTGATCTCGCGGCCGGTCTGGATGCGCTTGGTCTCGCGGCTGTCCTGGGCGGCGTCGAACTCGGCCAGCAGCGTCGGATCGGGCGACAGCAGCAGGCGGGCGAACTCGACCGCGTCCTGAACCCGCACGCAGCCGTGGCTGCGCTGGCGCATGGCCAGGTTGAAGGCGGACTTGGTCGGGGTGTCGTGCAGGAAGATGGCGTAGCTGTCGCGCAGCTCGAACTTCACATAGCCGAGGGCGGCGGTCGGGCCGGCGCGCTGGATGACCGTGCCGTTGGAGATGTACATGTTGTTGGCCGCCAGATAGCCGGGACCCTTGGGCAGGATCTCGTTCCGGGCGATCGAGGCGGGCACGTACCAGGGCGGATTGGCGACGACCGAGGCGAACTGCTTCTCGAGGCTGGGCGTCTGGTTCGACGGCGTGCCGACGACGACCCGGTTGGAGTGAACCGGCTTGCCGTCCTTCCAGTAGACCATGATGGCGGCGGCGGTATTGACCTCGATCCGCTCGG
>JAAXIW010000315.1 GCA_012270135.1 Brevundimonas sp.
CGCCGCGCCTGCGGAGCACAATCTGGGCGTCGAGGGGCCGGCCCTCGTTGACCGCGTCGGCGGCCCGGTCGTGAGGGGACCGGTGCGGGGCGTCCGGGGGGGATTCATGAGTCATGGGCGGGTCTCCGACAGCGTTTGCGCTCTGCGGGATCAACGCCTTGGCCAGCGGCGCCGTTCCGGGGCTCGCCTGCCGGGCGAAAACCGTTCCGGCGGCGCGGAACCGGTCCGCCGGTGCGCGGTTATGGCTTTGCGGAGGCGGCGACGCCCCCCCGACTTGAGACTGGCGAAAGCCGGTCTGTCGCCTCCGCGCCTCATTCTCGATGATGCCACTTCAGGCGGATCCTCGCGGGTCCGCCTTTTTCTTCGCGCCGCGCTGGACAGGCCGCGCGCCCTGGTCATGATGGCCCGTCCTGAAAGAAAACGTGCGCGCTCCCGCCCGGCGGGCGGCGTCGTCAGAAAGGAATACCGCCATGGCTCGCGTCAATCGTCAGTGGGTGTTGCGTCAGCGGCCCAAGGGCCTGGTCCAGCCCGGCGATCTCGAACTGGTCGAGGCGCCCATCCCGGCCCTGAACGAGTCGGAGGTGCTGGTCCGCACGGTGTATCTGTCGCTCGACCCGACCAACCGCACCTGGATGAACGACGCCGAAGGCTATCTGCCGCCGGTGCCGCTGGGCGGGGTGATGCGCGGCCTGACGCTCGGCGTGGTCGAGGAGCGCCGCTCGAACCGCTTCCGCGTGGGCGACATCGTCACCCCCCTGTCCGGCGGCTGGGCCGACTACGCCGTCGTGCCCGAGATGGAGCTGCGCCAGGTGCACCGCGCGCCGGGCCTGCCGCTGACCGCCAACCTGTCGGTGCTGGGGATGACCGGACTGACCGCCTATTTCGGCGTCACCGACGTGCTCAGGCCGCAGGCCGGAGAGACGATCGTGATTTCGGCCGCGGCGGGGGCCGTCGGCTCGATCGCCGGCCAGGTGGCCAGGGCCCGAGGGGCCCGGGTCATCGGCATCGCCGGCGGACCGGACAAATGCCGCTGGCTGACCGGGGAGCTCGGGTTCGACGCGGCCATCGACTACAAGAACGAAGACGTCGGCGAGGCCCTGGACCGGCTGGCCCCGGACGGCGTCGAAATGAATTTCGAGAATGTCGGCGGCGACATCATGATCGCCGTCTTCAACCGCCTGAAGACCCACGGCCGGATGGCGGTGTGCGGCCTGATCTCGGCCTATAACGCGACCAAGGCGCCGCCTTCGCCGAACTTCGCCCGCATCATCACCCACCGGCTGACGGTGCAGGGCTTCCTGGTGCTGGACTACGCCCCCCGCGCCCGCGAGATGGTCGCCGAGATGGGGCCGTGGCTGCACAGCGGCGAGGTCAAGTGGAAGGTCCATGTCGACGATGGGCTGGAGAATGCGCTGGATTCGCTGAACCGCTTGTTCACCGGCGATCACGACGGCAAGCTCCTGGTGCGGGTCTCCGAAGAGCCCGCCGGCTGAGGATCCCTCCATGAGCGAACCGCTCCACGTCCATTTCGAGGATCTGGCCGTGGGGGAGGTGATCCCGCTCGGGGCCTGCATGGTCGACGAAGTGGCCATGGCGGTCTTCGTCGAACGCTTCTCGCCCGGCTGGGACTCAGCCTATGGCGCGCCCGACGCCATGGTCTATGCGCTGTGGAGCCGGCTGTTCGCCGACAAGGTCTCGGGCTGGGCCCAGTCCAAGGTGCTGGCCGTCGACGGGCTGCGCTACCAGCGCAATCCACCGGCGGGCGAGCTGATGCGCGGCCGGATGACGGTGATGGGCAAGGATCCGGTCGGCGACGAAAAGGGCATCGTCATCGCCCAGCACGACCTGCTCGACGAGGCCGGCCGGCTGGTCTTCTCCTGCCTGACGCGGGCGCTGCTGGCGCGGCGCTGATCCCATGAAAAAGCCCCGCCCGGCGAACCGGACGGGGCTTGATCCATTCGACGGTCGCCGGCCTAGGCGTTGCCGGCCGTCGGCTGTTCCGCGGCGGCCTTCTGGAAGGCGATGGCGATCAGGCGGTCCCAGCCCAGCAGCGAGACCAGGTGGGCGTAGATCTGGCCCAGGGCCCCGTTGTCGCGCAGTTCGGCCAGCTTGTCGGCCGGCAGGGCCTTCAGCTTGTCTTCCGATACGGCGAAATATTCGGCGATCTTCTGCGGCGCGGCCGTCGTGCCGTCCGGGTTGCGCGGGGTGAAGACGGCTTCGCGGGTCTCCAGCAGGTCGAGGTCGGTCAGCAGTTTGACGAAGGCCTCGGTACGCTGACGCTCCTGCTCGAAATTGTTGCAGAATTCCATGGCCTGCTCGACGTAGGGCGAGGGCTTGCCGTCGACGAACAGCGGGGTGGCGCCGCCTTCCTTGATGAAGGGGGCGTCGCGGTCGACGCACAGGATCAGGCGCTTCTGGACCTCGTCATTGGCGAAGACGAAGGGGTAGCGGCGCACATAGGCCGGGATATAGGCCTCGGGCTTGAAGGCGCCGGCGTCGCTGACGAACAGGTTCTCACCCTGGCGCAGGCCCATGACGGCGACCGGCTGTTTGGCGTCGCCGACGAAGATCACCGGATAGCTCAGCGCCGACGGGGCGAACTCGGTGACGGTCAGCGGCACGATATTGGTCGAGGCGGCGAATTTGTAGGGTTGGTCGACGGCGTCGACCCCGAGCTTGCTGTGCGCCTCGATCGAGAGCGGCTCCGGCTTGCCGTAGAACAGGACATTGCCCGAAAGCGGGCTGGCGTTGGCGGCGGTGGTGTCGGTCATGGACGCGGAACGAGCTCTGGATGAAAAAGGGGAAGCGCGCTTCTAGCCCAGACGCCGCCGGGCGGCAAACGCGGTTCCCCTTGCCGGTGCAGGGCCGTCAGAACCGCCAGGTGACCCCGGCGCGAAGGCTGCGTCCAGGCAGGGGCGCGATGTCCTTCTGGAAGCTGGCGTGCTCGCGCGCCTCCTCGTCCGTCAGGTTGGAGGCCTCCGCGAAGACGGTGACATTGCGGTCCGCGAACGGCCGGATCGCCCTCTTCAGATTGACCAGGGTGTAGCTGTCGGTGGGCCGTTCGAACCCGGCGATGCGATCCTGTTCGCCGACGTGGCGCACTTCCAGGCCGACGTCGAACAGGCGTGAGGTCCATTCGACGCCTCCGGTCACCGACCACGGCGGAATCCGCGCGGCCGGGCCGAGATCGGTCGAGGCCCGCACCCAGTCGGCGGCGCCGGTCAGGGCCAGGCTGCGCTGGCCGCTTTCCCAGAGCCGGTATTCGGCCTCGGCCTCGAAGCCCCGGAAGGTCGCGTCGGTCTGGACGTATTCGAAGATCGGCAGTTCGGAGTCGACGTCGTCGACGCCCGTGGGCCGCAGATCGATGAAGCCATCGTATTCGGCGTGGTAGGCGTGCAGGTCGAACTCGAACGGCCCGTCGGCGAAATGCAGCGTCGCCTCGATCGAGGTGGCGATCTCCGAGTCGAGGTCGATGTCGCCGACCTCGAAGGCGCCGGTGGCGACGTGGGGGCCCTCGGCGAAGAGCTCGACCTCGCTCGGCGCGCGCGCGTTGCGGGCCACGCTCAGTCCGACGAACAGGGGCGCGGAGGGACGGAAGAAGACGCCGGCCGAGGCCGAGACATTGGTGAAATCGCGGTCGGCGGCGGCGCTCTCCAGCGAGCGCTTGTCGAGACGCAGGCCGCCTTCGAAGCCGAGGCCGCCGCGGTCGAACCGCTGCACGGTGTAGAGGCCCTGCTCGCTGATGTCGGTGCGCGGCACATAGGCCTCGTCGCCGACCGCGTCGAAGGTCCGGTCCAGCACCTGGGCCCCGATCACCCCCTGCCAGCCGTTCCGCTCGCGCTGGATCAGTTCGAACCGGCCCTCATGGCCGTCCGAGAAGAATTGCGTGCCGACCTCGTCGCCCTCGAACTCGGTGTGTTGATAGTCGGCCCAGCCAGCCGACAGGCGCGCCGCACTGAACGGGCCGCCGTCGAAATTCAGTTCGCCGCGCAGGTCGTAACGGGTCTGCTCCAGGCCGATGGAGACGCCTTCCTCCTCCGCGTCGGGGTCCAGCGGGTCGGGCTCGTGCCCGTGACCGGGCACGCCGTAGGTGGTGTCGACATGTTTGACCGAGGCGCCGATGTAGCCGCGCGAGCCGATGTAGCTGACCCCCGCGCCATACTGATCCAGCTGCACGAAGGTGTTCTCGACGGTCCGTTCGTCGCCGGCCGTCTCGCCTTCCTCGTCCAGGAGAATCTGCGATTCCGGGAAGACCGGGACGTCATAGTCCGAGGACTCGCGGGTGAAGCCGTCGATCGTGAACACCAGCGGCCCGGCGTCGGCCTTCAGCCGCGCCCCGAAGCCTGACCCGTCGTCGATCGTCGAAGCCTGGGCCGAGACGTGGCCGTCAAGGCCGCCGTCGGGCCGCTCCGTCGGGATGCGGTCGTCGATGATGTTGACCACGCCGCCGATGGCCGAGCCGCCGAAGACGAGGGTGGAGGGCCCGCGAACGATCTCGATGCGCCGCGCCTCGGCCGGATCGACGGCGACCTGGTGGTCGGGCGAGACCGAACTGGCGTCGATCATGCCGAGGCCGTTGGTCAGCACCTGCACGCGGGGACCGGACAGGCCGCGGATCACCGGCCGGCTGGCGCCCGGGGTGAAATTGGTGCTGCGCACGCCGGGCAGGCCGCTGACCAGATCGCCGAGCGTGGCGGCCGGGGCGACGGCCCGGTCTTCCTCGTCCAGCCCGTCGCCGGCCAG
>JAAXIW010000335.1 GCA_012270135.1 Brevundimonas sp.
CCCGCGCGGCAGGCCGCCCATCCCGAGGGCCATGGCCAGGCCCCGCGAGCCGGTCGACACCGCGGGGATGACCTCGGCCACCCCGCCCTTGCCCAGCTTCATCACCGAGCCCTTGCCGAAGGCGCGGTCGATCTGGGCGATCGCCGCCTCCAGAGCCCGCTGCTTGTCGCCGTCGTCCTTGCCCACCAATTTCAATGCCGCCTGTGCCACCTTGCCGCTCTCCCTTGCCATGATTCCCGATCGGTACCCGGGGGAGAGGCCCGCCTTCGGCCCGATTGACCGTGACCCGCTCCCTGTGAGGCGTCATATGTGCACGGTTTGTTCCGGTTGCCAATATGTTCTTTTCGGGAGGGCGGAGAGGTGCGACCGATTTTGACGCATGGCGCGCCTGGCGCTGGCGGCCGCCCGGCTGCGGGGACGCCGATTGATCCCCAAGCTCCGCCGTTCGTTCCTTCCGCATGACCAAGACCTCAAAACCCGCCGTCCTCACCATCCGCAACGCCCGCCTGTCCGACGTGGAGGCCATCACCGCCCTCGTCGCCAAGGTCTACAAGACCATGCCGGCCTATACGCCGGGGATGCTGCGAGGGCAGATCGCGGCGTTTCACGACGGGCAGTTCGTGGTCGAGTACGAGGGCGAGATCGTCGGCTATGCGGCCGGGTTCCGCATCGACGAGAAGACGGCCATGGGGCCGCACACCTGGAGCCAGATCACCGGCGGCGGCTATGCGGCGCGGCACGATCCGGCGGGCGAGTGGTTCTACGGCATGGAGGTTTGCGTCGATCCCGACCGGCGCCGGCTGCGCATCGGCCAGAGGCTGTACGACGCGCGGCGCGACCTGTGCGAGGCGGAAAACCTGAAGGGAATCGTGTTCGGCGGGCGAATGCCGGGGCTGGCGCGCAAGAAGGCGGCCTATCCGTCGCCGGGCGAATATCTGGACGCGGTGACGGCGCGCAAGCTGAACGACCCCGTGATCGGCTTCCACCTGCGCTCGGGCTTCGAGCCGATCGGGGTGCTGGAGAACTATCTGACGTCGGATACGGCCTCGATGGGCCACGCGGCCCACATGGTGTGGCGCAATCCCTACTACGCCGAGGCGACCGGCAAGGGCGCGGCCTTCACCACCAAGGAGACGGTGCGGGTGGCGACGGTCCAGCTGCAGGCGCGCAAGGTGTCGAGCTTCGACGAGTTCATTCACAACGTCGAATATTTCGTCGACGTGACCTCGGACTACCGCTCGGACTTCGTGGTGTTTCCGGAGCTGTTCACGCTGCAGCTGCTGTCGCTGGAGAAGAAGAAGCTGACGCCGGCCGAGTCGATCGAGCACCTGACCCGCTATACGCCGCGCTTCGTCGAGGCGATGCGCAAGATGGCGGTGTCGTACAACATCAACATCATCGGCGGTTCGCACCCGACCCAGACCGACGACGGCGACATCCAGAACGTCGCCTATGTCTTCCTGCGAGACGGCTCGGTGCACGCCCAGGAGAAGATCCATCCGACGCCGAACGAGCGCCACTGGTGGAACATCAAGGGCGGCGACATGGTGCATGCCATCCCGACCGACTGCGGGCCGATCGGGGTGCTGATCTGCTATGACTCGGAGTTCCCGGAACTGGCCCGGCGGCTGGTCGACGAGGGCGCGCGGATGCTGTTCGTGCCGTTCTGCACCGACAACCGGCAGGGCTATCTGAGGGTGCGCTACTGCAGCCACGCGCGGGCCATCGAGAACCAGTGCTACGTCGTGCTTTCGGGCAATGTCGGCAATCTGCCGAACGTCGAGAACATGGACATCCAGTACGCCCAGTCCTGCATCCTGACGCCGTGCGACTTCCCGTTCGCGCGGGACGGGGTGGCGGCCGAGGCGTCGGAGAACGTCGAGACGGTGACGGTGGCCGACATCGACCTGTCCGACCTCGCTTGGGCCAAGTCGCAGGGCACGGTGCGCAACCTGCGCGACCGCCGCTTCGACCTCTACAAGACGGTGTGGACCGACGGGGGGTGAGGCGTCAGACGGCCGGGCGGCGCCAGGCGACGATGCCGAGCTGCGAAATCTGAACGGGTTCGCCGTGCTGGTTGCGGGTCTCGTTGCGGGTGCGGACCATGCCGCGGTCGGGGCGCGACTTCGACGGGGTGATCTCCAGCACCTCGATGTGGACCGTCAGCGTATCCCCGGGCCGGGTCGGGCGCGGCCAGGTGGTCTCGCCGCCGACGCCGATCAGGCCGCCCGCGAACGGCAGGCCGTCGACCAGCAGCCGCATGCTCAGCGCCGCCGTGTGCCAGCCGCTGGCCGCAAGGCCTCCGAACAGGCTGTCGCGGGCGGCGTCTTCGTCGAGGTGGAAGGGCTGGGGGTCGAACTCGCGCGCGAAGGCCCTGATGGCCTCGGTCGTGACCGTCACCGAGCCGGTGGTGAAGGTCTGGCCGACGTGGAGATCCTCCAGATACAATTTGCCGGTCACCCTCACGTCCCTTCGGCGGCGGGCGGTTCGGCCGGCATGGGGTTCGCGATGCGGGCCCAACCGGACACGGCCGCCCCGAGGACCAGCACGGCCAGAGCCGCCATCAGCCACGGACGGACCGCGCCGCGCTCCGGCGACAGCGGCCGGATCAGCATCAGCCCGAGCAGGCCCAGCAGCGCCAGAACGCCGGGCATGTCCATGCCGATGCCGAGGAAGACCGGGTGCGACAGGCCGATCAGCCAGGCGCCGCCGACCGCCGCCGCGACCGCGACGGGTGCCAGGGACTTCACGCGGGTCAGGCCGGGATCGATCAGGCCGGCCAGAGCGGCCGCGGCCGCCGCGAGCAGGCCGGGCCAGAGAAACAGGAAGGCCGTCTCCGGGGCGAAGGCCTGGGCCGCCAGGCCGAGGACCAGCACGAGGGCGATCAGGCCGGTCCAGCCGCCCCACGCCGTCCGCGCCGCCAGTCCGGGGACCAGCGACAGGCCGATGGCGATCAGGGCGGCGACGATGACGACCGGGTTCTCGAAACCGCCCAGGATCAGGGCGACGGCGGCCGCGGCGGCGAGCGCCACGGCGGTGATGCGCCGGTCCGGCCGCCCGCGCCCGCCCAGCACCGCCATCATCAGGGCGAGGACGGTCAGGGCCGCGCCGGCCTCCATCCACGGCAACCGGCCGAGCAGGGTGTAGTAGGCCTCGGCGCTCTCGGCCCGGCCGGACATCGGCCCGGCCAGGGTGCGCACCGCCTGGGTGAGCACGAGGCCGGCGGCGATGAACCAGACGCCGTCCAGCGCCCCCCGCCCGACATCGGCCGGGGTCAGTCCCGCCCGCGCCCGCGCCCGCCATGCCGTCATGCCGAGCAGGGCCAGAGCCAGCGCAAGCAGGCCCCAGCCCATCGCCGGCGGGTGGCTGACGATGATGCGGCCGAACAGGTCGGCGTATACGGCGTTGGCGGACGCGGCCGGCAGGGTTCCCGCGCGCAACAGGGCGTCGGCGCTTTCCAGCGCCTGCGAGCCGATGTGCTGGACAGCGCCGCGGTCGAGCCCCTCGGGCGTCGAGTTGGCGTGGTACTGCGCGGGCCGGCCGATGAACGCCAGGTTCAGGCCCTGGACGCCGCGATCCTTGGGAATGGTGAAGTCGGTGCCGTTCGGCATCCGCTCATAGACGAAGCCGGCCAGCGAGTTGGCGGTGACGCCGCCGTCGGCCCGCACGCCGGCCTCGCCGAACAGGGCGATGGTCTGCGCATTGCCGCGCCCGGTCTCGAACATCATGGCCCGGCCGCCGCCGCCGCGCGCCTCCAGATTGATCACCGCGCCGATGCGGTCGCGCAGGGGGTGGCCGCCCCAGAAGATGCGCGCCCCGTCGAGGCCGATCTCTTCCGCGTCGGTGAACAGCACCACCAGGGTCCGGTCCGCCGCGCCGCGCGCGCGCAGGGCCCGCACCGTCTCCAGCACCGCCGCCACCCCGGCGGAATCGTCCGCCGCCCCGGCCGACATCGGCACGGTGTCGTAATGGGCCATCAGGGCGACGGCGGGCAGGGCGGGATTTCGCCCCGGCAGGACGCCGATCAGATTGGTCGCGGTGAACGCCGCCGCTTCGGGGTCCCCGCCCATGCGGCGCAGATAGCGGGCCGAGCCGCGCGAGATCGGCCCGCTCTGGGTCGAGACCTGCAGCCCCAGATCGGTCATCCGCTGCTGCAGATGGAGGCGCACCCGGGTGTGATCGGCCGAGCCGAGCGGGTGCGGGCGTCGGGCGATTTCCCGCACGTCGGCCATGGCGCGTTCGGCCGAGAAGGCCGTCGCCGGCGCGCCGGCCCCGGCCGGCGCCGGAACCTGCAGCGAGAGCACCCCCACGGCGAGCGCGAGCGCCAGCGATCCGATCAGCCAGAACAGCCGCATGAGACATCCTCCCCGATGACGGCGAGAGCGTAGCGGCGTCGGGGAGCCGCGTCACCAGCGGCCGCGGCTCACCCCATCCAGTCCCCGTGGCGAGGCGTGTGGTTGCAGAGGCCGCCGTCCACGTCGAGGAGGTTGAGGCCGTCGCGGCTCAGGTCGAGGCGGGCCTCGAGAGCGACGAACAGCGGCGCTGTCTCCTCCACCCCCGGCAGCACCAACGGCTGGTCGACGTCCTTGAGCGTCTCCAGTCCGGGCAGGACCAGGGGCTGATCGTCGGGCAGGGCGGGCAGGACGAAGGCGTCGGCGCCCCCGACGCCAGAGATCAGAAATTCATTCGGGATCGCGCCGTCCGCCAGGTGGGCGCCGACGCCTTCGTCCTGCCC
>JAAXIW010000348.1:0-1255 GCA_012270135.1 Brevundimonas sp.
CGCGCGTTGAACTCCTTGCCGAAGCCCATGATGTTGACGCCGCGCGGGCCGAGGGCCGGCCCGATCGGCGGCGACGGCGTGGCGTTGCCGGCCGGCACCTGCAGCTTGATGTAGCCGAGAATCTTCTTGGCCATTGGTCTCTCCTTACAGTGGCCCCGAACTCAATCGGGACCGGTGAGCCGTGGTCGTGGCATGGCTGCCTCCCACGGATTTACGCGGGCGAACCCGCACCGCTCCTCAGAGCGAGGCGCGCGTGTAGCGGATCAGGGCCGGAAAAGCAAACGGCGGCCCCCGGGGGACCGCCGCTGCAAATGCAACCGATGAAGCCGCCGGCTTAGGCCGCGACCTTCTCCACCTGGCTGTATTCCAGGTCGACCGGGGTCGGCCGGCCGAAGATGGACACGGCCACGCGCAGGCGGGCGTTGTCCTCGTCGACGCTCTCGACCTGGCCGTCGAAGCTGGCGAAGGGTCCGTCGATGACCTTGACGGTCTCGCCGATGTCGAAACGGATGGTGGGCTTGGGACGCTCGACGCCCTCTTCCACGGCCCCGATGATGTTCTGGACCTCGCGCTCCGAGACCGGCAGCGGCTTGGTGCCGCCGGCGGCGCCCAGGAAGCCGGTCACCTTCGGCGTGTTCTTGACCAGGTGATAGGCCTCGTCCGTCATCTCCATCTTCACCAGCACATAGCCGGGGAAGAATTTGCGCTCGGAATTCACCTTCCGGCCGCGGCGGATCTCGACGACGTCCTCGGTCGGCACCAGGATTTCGCTGAAACAGTCTTCCAGACCCTGCTGGCGCGCCTGGTCCTGCAGGTGCTGGGCCACCTTCTTCTCGAAGTTCGAGTAGGCGTGGACGATATACCACTTGTGGCGCGGGTTGGCGGGCTTGGCGGCGGGAGCGGCGTCGGTCATGGGCGGTCTCTTACTGGCCGATGGCCAGGATGTTGCGCGAGGCGAAGGCCAGCACGGTGTCCACCACGAAGAAGAAGGCGGCGGCGAGCGCGACCATGATGAAGACCATCACCGAAGTGATCCAGGTCTCCTTGCGGCTCGGCCACACGATCTTGCGGCGCTCGGCGTTCACCTGGCTGATGAACTGGGGGATCGAGGTCCGCGGCTTCTTCGGTGCGTCGGCGGCGACAGCGGCGCCCGCGATCGCGGGTTGGGCGGTCTGGGGGCGGCGCCCGGGGGTCTAGTCCTTGGCCAACCCTGATCCGTCAATGACTTTCGACTTCCGCCACCAGATAGGGCATA
>JAAXIW010000348.1:1265-4709 GCA_012270135.1 Brevundimonas sp.
TGATTTGGCCTTGGCCATCAGTTGCTCTTCACACAATTGTTCCTGTCGCCCCAGATGGGTAGTCCCATCCGGAAGCGACAGGGGGGATTGGCAGGAGTGGAGGGACTCGAACCCACAACCCCCGGTTTTGGAGACCGGTGCTCTACCAGCTGAGCTAAACTCCTAAGCGAACGTCAGCCCGCCCCGAGGGGCGCACATGATCGCCAGACCGGGGCGTATGCCCGACGCCACGCCCCTTTTCAAGGGCGGAACGGTCAATCCTCGTGACGCGCCGCCACGGCGCTGGCCTCGTCCTCGGGCTTGACCACCTGGCGGAACATCAGCTTGTCGATGCGGCGGTCGTCCATGTCGATGATCTCGACCTCGAACCGGCCCAGCTGCAGCACCTCGCCCTCGTCGGGCACCCGCGACAACTGGTGCAGCACCAGGCCCGCGACGGTGTGGAAGCCCTCGGCCTCGCCGAAGTCCTCGCCCAGCATGTCGGCCAGTTCCTCGATGTCGGCCTGGCCGTCGACCAGCCAGCTGCCGTCCTCGTTCTGACGGATGTAGGCCTCTTCCTCGTCGTGGCCCTCGTCGAAATTGCCGGCGATCATCTCCAGCAGGTCGGTGGCGGTGACCACGCCCTCGAAGGCGCCGTACTCGTCGACCAGGAACGCCATGTGCACCCGCGAGGCCTTCATGATGCCCAGCGCCTTCAGCACCGAGGTCGACTGCGGAATGAAGGCCGGGGTCTGCACCAGTCGCTCGACGTTGAATTCGCCGTTGTCCAGCAGGCTGTCCAGCAGGTCCTTCTTGTGAACCACGCCCAGCGGGTTATCGACGTCGCTCTCGCGCGCCACCACGATGCGGGAATAGGGGCAGGTGCGAACCTCCTGACGAAGCTGCTCCTCGCTGTCGTCCAGCGCGATCCAGAACACCTCGTGACGCGGCGTCATGGCCACGCGGATGGGGCGGTCGCCGAGGCGCAGGATCTCCTCGATCATCTCCTGCTCTTCCGGCTCGATCAGACCCGACGCCGTGCCCTCGGCGATCATGGTCTCGACCTCCTCCTGGGTGACGTCCGAACCGTCGCGGTCCTTGACCCCCAGCACCTTCAGGATGGCGGATGTCGACGCCGTCAGCAGCACGACGAACGGCTTCAGCACAACCGCCACGGTCGAGATCGGAGCCGCCATCTTCGAGGCGATCGATTCCGGGAAGATCAGCGCCAGCCGCTTGGGCACCAGTTCGCCGACGATCACCGACACATAGGTGATGAACACGATGACGAGGACCGTCGAGACCACTTCCGTATAGGCGGCCAGCGGGGGGAAGGCGGCCTCGAGAAGCAGGTTCAGCTCGCCGGCGATGGCGGCCTGGCCGTAGGCGCCGGCGGCGATGCCGATCAGGGTGATGCCGACCTGGACCGCCGACAGGAACTGGGGGGGAGCCGCGGCGAGCTTCCGCGCCGCCCGGGCGCCCCGGCCGCCCCGCGCGGAGCGACTCTGCAGCTTGGATTTGCGGGAAGACACGACCGCGAGTTCGGTCATGGCGAACAGGCCGTTCAGCACCACGAGCAGCAGTACGACGGCGATGGCGATGGCTAACATCTAGGGAGAGCGGGACCGGCGCGGCGCGACAGTCGGCGTCCGCCGGACCGATGATAAGGGGGTTTTTCCCCCGCCGCCACGATTTCCTTCGCGATCAGCGGCTGCGGCCGGCCTCGACCGCTCCGTAGGGGCCGTAGGTTCCCACATGGTCGCGGTCGATCGCGGCGCAGGCCGACATGCCGATCAGGGTGCCGATGAACAGTCCGGTTCGAAGCGCGCGCCGCATTGGTTACCGATTTCCTAACGTCCGGGATGCGAACGTAGGCCCCGGGTCGGGGTTCCGTGCAAGCGCCGTCGCGCCTGCGGCGAATTGGAAAGGGGCGGCGCGCCTGCGCCGCCCCTTTCCGGGGAATTGTCACCGGATTCAGGCCTTGGGCGGAGCCGCCCGTCCGGCGCCCTTGCCGGTCACCTTGTCAGCCCAGCGTTGCGCCACCTGACCGGCCGCCGTCCGCCCGCCGAGCCCGAAGGCCAGGGCCGCCGCCACGGCCGCCGCGCCCAGCACCAGGCCGAAGGCCAGCAGCACCACATCGTCGGCGATGCCCATGAAGCGCAGGCCCATGGCCGTGGCCAGGGCGATGGTCGCCCAGCGCACCAGGGTCGAGGCGAAGCGGTCGGCGCCGCCCGTGCCCTTGTCGATCAGCCGCGCCAGCACATCGGCGATCAGCACGCCGGCGGTGATGATCACGCCGCCGACGATGACCCGTCCGGCCAGGCCGAGAATCTCCTCGACCGTGGCGGCGAGAGTGGCGAACTCCAGCAGCCGGGCGGCCTCGACCGCCGTGAAGGCGACGATGGCCACCATGACCAGCTTGCCCACGACCCGCGACGGGGTCATTGGCGCCGGGGCGGTCGAATCGCCCAGGGCCGCGGCCGTGGCCGGGGTCACGTCGCCGGCGTAGGGGGCCGACCCGGCCGGCGTTTCGGTGCGATCCGAGGCCAGGTTCATGACGCTGCGCACGCTGCGGTCGAAGCCGGTGGCCGGCAGGACGCGTTCGATGACCTGGGCCACCCAGCGGCCGATGAACCAGCCGATGGCCAAGACGATGGCCGCGGCCAATACCCGCGGAATGGCGTCGAACACGGTCGACAGCACCGCAACTGCGGGCACCGTCAGGGACTCGATGCCGAGCTGCTCGAGCGCGGCGATGGTGATCGGGATCAGCACCAGAACGAACACCAGCGTGCCCACGGCGGTGCTGACTCCGGTCGAGCCGGTGGCGCGCGACAGGCCCGCCTTCTCGATCCAGCGGTCGGCGCTGGCCGCCTGCAGCGCGGCCTCCGTCACCCGGCGCGCCAGGGTGGCGACCACGAAGCCGATGAAGAAGATCAGCACCGCGCCGAGCACATTGGGCAGGAAGGCGGCGATCTGGTTCAGCAGGGTGTTGAGCGGGCTGACCACCTGGCCGAGGTTCATCACCCCCAGCGCCGCCACGACGCCGAACAGCAGGATCAGCCAGAAGGCCACGTCGCCGAGGCTGTGGCCGACCGAATGTTTGGGATTGTCGCTCAGACTGGCCTTCGAGGCCCCGGGGATGCGGTCGACTCCCTTGGCCAGCGCCCATTTGGCCGCCTTGCCGATGAACCAGGCCGCCACAAGGATCAGGACCGCGCCCAGCACCCTGGGGGCCCAGACCTGAAGCAGCGCTTCCCAGCCGATGAATTCGTATCGCGGATCGTACATGCAACCAGCCCGTCTCGCGCCGCGCCCGTCGCGGCGTTCCTGCGAGAGAACAACGGGACGCGCCCGGCGATGTTCCGAAAGGGATGCCGCGCCACGCCGCGCCCGGCCCCGGCTCCAAAAGCAAAACGGCCCCCGGATCGCTCCGGGGGCCGTTCTGTATTGGTGGCCTATGCT
>JAAXIW010000111.1 GCA_012270135.1 Brevundimonas sp.
TTCGGCCCGCTTCGCCGCGATATAGGGGGGCAGGGGCATGACCCCGACCTCGCGGATGGCCTCGTCGAGGAACGGGCCCGACAGGTCGAAGCGCAGGGTGACGAGGCCATCCTCGCCCTTGCCGACCACGGTGGCGTCGAGTCGGCCCAGATCGCACGCGCTGTCGGCCATCGCGCCGAACCGGATGCGATCCCCCCCTTTGATCCGCTTGCCCGGCTTCATGAAGGCCGACCAGACGTCGGGCGCGTCGCGGTGATGCAGCGTCGCCTCGACCTCGACGGTCAGGGTTTCGCCCTCCGGCCCGGTACGCTCGCGCACGCCCGAAAGCCGCGCCGGAATCACCCGCGTGTCGTTGAACACCAGGGCGTCGCCGGGCCGCAGGAAGTCCGGCAGCTCCCGGACGACCCGGTCCTCAAGGCCGCCGTCGCGAACGACCAGCAGGCGCGCGGAATCCCGCGGCTCGGCGGGGCGTAGCGCGATCCGGTCTTCCGGCAGTTCGAAATCGAAATCGGCGGTCTTCATCAGGCGGCGCAAAGGGCACGGGCGGCGCCGGCGGTCAAGCGAAGGCGGCATTCCTTGACCCCGCCCCAATCAAGCGTCAAAGCCCCTCGCATGCTGCAGAACCTCGAAACCCTCGCGCGCGACGCAAAGTCGTGGCCGTTCGAACAGGCCCGCAACCTTCTCGCCCATGTGCTGAAGAAGCGGCTGTCCGACGCCGACCGCAACGCCGCGAAGCTGCTGATCGACGCCGGCAAGGCGGACGAGGCGCTGGCGACGTTCGAGGCGCTGCGGCGGCCGGTCATCCTCGAGACCGGCTACGGCCCGTCGGGCCTGCCGCACATGGGCACCTTCGGCGAGGTGGCGCGCACGACCATGGTGCGCAACGCCTTCCGCGCCCTGACCGGCGACCACTGGCCGACCCGGCTGGTGGCCTTCAGCGACGACATGGACGGGCTGCGCAAGGTGCCCGAGGGCATTCCCAATCCGGAGATGCTGGTCGAGGACCTGCACAAGCCGCTGACCGTGGTGCGCGACCCGTTCGGCACGCACGACAGCTTCGGCGCCCACAACAACGCCCGTCTGCGCGCCTTCCTGGACGGCTTCGGCTTCGATTACGAATTCCTGTCCTCGACCGAGCAATACCGGTCGGGCCGGTTCGACGCGACCCTGCTGACCCTGCTGGAGCGGTTCGACGCCGTGCAGGCCATCATGCTGCCGACCCTGGGCGAGGAGCGGCGCGCCACCTATTCGCCGTTCCTGCCGATCAGTCCCGTCACCGGCCACGTGCTGCAGGTGCCGACGCTGGAGCGGAACGTGTCGAAGGGCACGATCGTCTTCGACGACCCCGCCGGCGGCCGCACCGAGGTTCCCGTCACCGGCGGCCATGTGAAGCTGCAGTGGAAGCCTGACTGGGCCATGCGCTGGACCGCCCTCGACGTCGACTACGAAATGTCGGGCAAGGACCTGATCGAGAGCGTGCGCGAGAGCTCCAAGGTCTGCCGCGCCCTGGGCGGCACGCCGCCCGAGGGCTTCAACTACGAACTGTTCCTCGACGTTGAGGGCAAGAAGATCTCCAAGTCCAAGGGCAACGGCCTGACGATGGACGAATGGCTCCGCTACGGCACGCCGGAGTCGCTGAGCTGGTACATGTTCCAGTCGCCGAAGTCGGCCAAGTCGCTGCACTTCAACGTGATTCCGCGCGCGATCGACGACTGGATGTCGTTCATCGAGCAGTACAAGACGCAGGAGCCGGCCAAGCGGATCGACAACGCCGTCTGGTCGATCCACGCCGGCTCGCCGCCGGATCACACCTCGCCCGTGTCTTTCGCCCTGCTGCTCAACCTGGTCGGCGTGGCCAACGCTTCGTCCAAGGCCCAGCTGTGGGCCTATTTCGCCAAGTATCTGCCGGACGCCACGCCGGAGAGCGAGCCGCTGCTGGACCAGCTGATGGATCGGGCGCTGAACTACTACGAGGACTTCGTGAAGCCGACGAAGTCCTTCCGCCTGCCGGACGAGAAGGAGAAGGCGGCGCTGCTCGATCTGGCCGGGCGGCTGAAGGCCCTGCCGGCCGACACCACGGACGGCGAGTTGATCCAGGCCGAGGTCTATGCGGTCGGCAAGGAACACGCCTTCGAGCCGCTGCGGGCGTGGTTCGGGGCCCTCTACGAGGTCCTGCTGGGCGCGGCGCAGGGACCGCGCTTCGGCTCGTTCGCGGCCATCTACGGCCTGCCCCAGACGATCCAGCTCATTGAGGACGGAGCAGGCGGGAAACTGGCTGCCTGACGCCGGGGGATCGTTCGGTAACGTACATGAACCGAATATAACGGCGCACCTCCGGGAGCCTTCACATCGGCCCGCGCATTCTGCCTGCCATCGACCAACTCGATGACAGGAGACTGAGCCATGTCGAAGAACAAGATCACCGCCGCCGTCGCCGCCGCCGCCCTGCTGGGCGGACTGGCCCCGATGGCGCTTCCGCCCGCCGCCGTGGCGCAACAGGCCAACGGCATCACCAACTGCGACGCACCGGGCGGACGCCAGCGCGCCGGCGCCCTGATCGGCGCCGTCATCGGCGGCCTCGCGGGCAGCCAGATTTCGGACAACGAGCGCACCCTCGGCGCCGTGGTCGGCGCCGGCGCCGGCGCTGCGGCTGGTTCCTACATCGGCTGCAACCAGCAGCGCGCCCGGGCCTACAGTTCGGACTATGGCTACAGCGCCGACACCTACCGCGCCACCTCGAACCTGCGCATCCGCTCGGGTACGGGCACCAACTACCGCCAAGTCGGCAGCCTCTCGGCCGGCCAGCCCTTAACCGCGGTGAGTTCGCAGGGCGAATGGGTCCAGATCGCCGGCGGCGGCTGGGTCAGCGCCCACTACGTCAGCCGCTAGGGACGTTCCATCGAACGGAAAGGCCGCCCCGCGGGGGCGGCCTTTTTCGTGGGCGCTACTGGCTGACCCAGAGGATGCGGCCCATCCAGACGATGTCCTCGCGGCCCACCACGCGCGGCTCATAGGCCGGATTGATCGAGGCCAGGGTCACCGCCTTTGCGGTGAGGCCGGCCACCTCCTTGGCGAGGGTCTCGCCGCCGGTGGTCCGCACCACCACCCGGTCGCCCTTGCGCACGTCCGAGGCCTCGCGGTCGACGATGATGCGGTCGCCCTCCCGATACACGGGGGCCATGGAATCCCCGGTCACCCTCAGGCTCAGCAGCGCCTCCCGGGGACGCGGCAGTTCCGTCTGCTCCCAGCCGTCGCCGACCGGCAGGCCGGCGTCGTCGAAGAAGCCGTCCTGTCCCGCCTGGGCCATGCCCAGCATCGGCACCGTCGAGGGCCGCTCCGGCGCATCCCGCGCCAGATCCGCGAACTCGCCCAGCGAAAGGCCGGTGGCGTGCAGGATCCGCGTCAGGCTCTCGGTCGAGGGCCAGCGCGGCCGAGGCGGATCGCCCGGCCCGAACCGTTTCGATGGATTGAAGCTGGTCGCGTCCAGGCCGGCGCGCCGTGCGAGAGCTGAGACGCTGATCCCTTCGCGACGCGCCAGGCCGTCGATCGCCTTCCACAACCGGGCATGGGACAGGGGCATGACAGCAGGGCGTTCGCGACGGCCGGACTGGCCGATTCGGACGCAGCTTATCCCACCGGTATAGGAATATCCACCTAGCGATCGCCGCGGCTATTCCAGACCCAGCGCCCTCCGGTCCCGCCACGCCTGGAGAACGCCGAGGGCGAGGACGAGGAGAATGCCGTAGCTGGCCAGGTTGACGACGGCATAGAAGGCCGCGATCGGCGGGCGCAGGTCCATTGTCGGCAGGATGTGGCTCATGACGACGACCGCCTGCAGCGCGCCGGCCCAGATCGGCCAGGATCTCCGGCTCTTCCACGCCCCGGCGACTTACGCCGCCAGCACCACCGCCGCGACGGGCAGCCGACCCCCTTGCGGGCCGTACAGCTGGCTGTCGTTCTGGACCAGCAGGGCCGCCAGCGAGCCCAGCGCATAGATGCCGCCCCCGACCCGTTCGGGTTCGTCCCCCTTGAGGAAGGCGAAGGTCACCACGATCACGCCGACCGCCGCGCCGATCTGGGAATAGAGGGTATCGAACATCGGGTCTCCTCCGCGCGCGGGGGTCGCGCCCGGTCTACAGGCGCGGAGGCCCGGCCTTGCCAGATCCCATGGCGGCCACCCGCCGCTCCTGCCAGGCCCAGAAGGTGCCGACGGCCAGCGCGATCAGGAGACCGTAGTTGGACATGTTGATGACCGTCGCCACGGCGTTCTGGGGAGGGCGGAGGTTCGCGGCTATCAGGATATGGCAGGTGACGATCAACGCCTGGAAGCTGGCGGCCCAGACCGGCCAGGCCCGCCGACTGTGCCATGCGATACCCATGAAGACCGTCAGCAAGACGATCTCCATCCCCATAACACCCCATCTCGGAAAGTTCAGGCTCGTGCCGTCCTTGATCATCGTAACGGCGAGGAAGACCATCGCGTAGGCTGCCGCGCCCATCCGCTCCGGCTCGTCGCCCTTCACGAAGGCGAAGGAGACTACGAGGATCGCAGCCCCCAGGACGAGCTGGGAGTAGATGGTCTCAAACACAGAATCGCCCCCACGCGTCATGCATGGGGGCGACAATGCCTGAAGTCAGCGGGATCGGGAATGTCCGACCGCCGACATTACCGCGATTTAAACCGCGCGGAGACGGTGCTCGCCGATGACTTTCGGTCGGTCGCCTTCGGGATACTTGTCCGCGCCTTCGGCATAGATGCCGTAGCCCATGCGGCGGTGATCCTTGGCCAGCTCCGTGTGGCAAGCAACCATGGCCTGGCGCGCGGCGCCGAGGGCTGCGATCGCCTCCATCGCCTTCGCCTGGGCTTCAGCGCCGACAACGGGCGAGACGTTCATGGCCGCACGGCCCCCGATCATCGCCTGAACCAGCGCCGTGGCGCGGGTGATGGCCTCGTCAACGGACTGCTCCGTCGCATTCAGATCGCCGGCGACGCTGGCGATGACTTGAGCCTTATCCATGGAAGCCTCCAAACTGAAATAGTGAACGAGGTCTTAACACAGCTCAGCCGCGCCCGGTAGGGATTTATTCACCATGCGGTAACCGGTGTCGTCTACCTGACACACCCAGCCGCCGCCCGGGTTCGTTTCGCCGGGATGGGCGACCGGCCCTACCGCCAGCACTTCTAGGCCGAGCTAGCGCGCCACGGCCGCCAGGGTGTTGTGGGTCTGGACCAGATGGCCGCGCGCCTCGACCAGGGCGCTGATGGTGGCCGCGGCGCCGCTGAACGCCCGCTGGCCCGTGACCGCCGCCAGCCAGGCGTCCGAACGCGCGCGCGGCAAGGCGGCGGCGAGGGCGGCGGTTTCCGTCATCGCCTGGTCGATCGCCGCCTCGGCCGCGTAGAGACGGGCCGCCAGGGCCTCGCCGATATCCTGTCTCGTCATGATGTCCTCCCGCGATTAACCATCGCGTAGAGGAAGCAATCGGGCGTTACAATGAACTACAACTAGAGATCGTATCCGGCCACGAGGAAGTGGGCGGTGAGGGAGGCGATCGGCTGCGCCTCGTCCTCCTGCCAGGCCTCCGCCAGCACATGGGCCACGCGCCGACCGGCCTTGCTGATCCGCGCGCGGGCGTGAACGTCCGCCGGACGCCCCGAACGGAGATAGGCCACCGTCACATTGATCGGTCGCGGCAGGCGCAGGCGCGGCCACGACAGGGCCACCTGCCCAACCGCGGTCAGTTCGAGCAGGGCGGCCGTGGCTCCGCCGTGCAGCGCCGGCAGCATCGGATTGCCGATCAGACGGTCGGCGAACGGCATGGTCACTGTCAGGACGTCGCCGTCCTGCCGGGATTCCAGCCCGAGGAAGCCGGCGTAGGGCACACGGTCGAGCAGATCACTCACGCCGCACTCTCCGCCGAACGCGTCGCGTCCGCCTCGCGGGCCCCACGCGCGCTGAGCACATAGGTGGCCTGCGCCGCCGCGACGGGGTCGTCCGGTTCCTCCTCGAAGGCCCAGGCCCGGACGAAGGCGATGGAGCGGGTCAGCCGGTAGCAGCGCGCCTCGGCGACCAGGTCCCGTCGGGGTTCCGCGGCCCGCATGTAGTCGACGCGGAGGTCCAGGGTGGCGATCGGCTCGAACCGGTCCAGCGCGACCCAAACCGCCAGCCCGCCGACATGATCCAGCAGGGCCGTGACCAGACCGCCCGCCAGCACGCCGGTGTCGGGGTCGCCGACCAGATCCTCGCGCCACGGCACGCGGATTCGCACGCGGTCGCCCTCCAGCCGGTCGAAAACGAAGCCCAGGGCGTGGGTATGGGCCGCGCCGGAGGCCAGCTGGGGCAGCAGGGAGACAAGGGTGGACGACGACATGTCCTGCTATCACCCCGGGGCGGGCGTGGACGCAAGCGCCGCTCGCGCGTTCCCTGTCGGCTGCGAGGGCCCATATCCGACCCATGATCCGCTTCGAGGACCTGCTGAGGCCGACCCCGGCCGGCCTGTACTGCCCGCCCGGCGACTTCCATGTCGATCCGGTGCGCCCGGTCGACCGGGCGGTGATCACCCATGGGCACTCCGACCACGCCCGGGCCGGCCACGGCGCCGTGCTGGCCACGCCGCAGACCCTTGCGATCATGGCCGAACGCTACGGCGAGGCGTTCGCGGCGCGCCGACAACCGGTCGGCTATGGGGAGGCGGCCTCGCACAACGGCGTCGAGGTCACCCTGGTCCCCGCCGGCCATGTGCTGGGGTCCGCACAGGCGGTCATCCGCTGGAAGGGCGTCACCATGGTGGTGTCGGGCGACTACAAGCGCCGCCGGGACCCGACCTGCGCTGCGTTCGAGCCCGTGCCCTGCGACGTGTTCATCTCCGAGGCCACCTTCGGCCTGCCGGTCTTCGTCCATCCGCCGGACGCCGGGGAGATCGGTCGGCTGATCCACTCCCTGCGGCAATTCCCCGACCGCGCGCATCTGGTCGGCGCCTATGCCCTCGGCAAGGCCCAGCGGGTGATCCGCCTGCTGCGTGAGGCAGGCTGGGAGCGGCCCATATACGTCCACGGCGCGCTCGAGCGGCTCAACCGGCTCTATGAGCGCGAAGGCGTCGAGCTGGGGCTTCTGCAGCCGGCGACCGGGTTGAAGCCGAACGCGCTCGGCGGCGAGGTGGTGATCGCGCCGCCCTCGGCGACCCAGGATCGCTGGTCCCGCCGGTTCGCGGATCCGGTGCTGGCCTTCGCCTCGGGCTGGATGGGGGTTCGGGCCCGGGCCCGCCAACGGGGAGTCGAGCTGCCGCTGGTGCTGTCCGATCACGCCGACTGGCCGGAACTGACCGCCACCTTCGCCGAACTGCGGCCCGAAGAGGTTTGGATCACCCACGGGCGGGAAGAAGGCCTGCTGCGCTGGTGCGAGCTGAACCGCCAGAAGGCGCGGGCGCTGCGGCTGGTCGGCTATGACGACGAGGACGAGGACGAGGACGCGGCTCCGGCCGAAGCCGGTCCGGTCTAGGCCGCGGACCGGGAGGCGCGACGGCCCTTGGCCGGCGGCGCCTCCGCGGCTGGCGCCGGCTCGAGCGCGGCGTTCATGGCCATGCGCAGGCGTTCCGGCTTGATCGGCTTCTCGACCACGGCGGCCATGCCGCAGGCGAGGTATTTCTTGGCGTCTTCGGGGTCGGCGTTGGCGGTCAGGGCGACGATCGGGATGCCGCCGACCGGTCCGTCGAGGGCGCGGATCGCCTTGGTCGCCTGCACGCCGTCCATGCGCGGCATCTTGATGTCCATCAGGACCAGATCGAACTTGCGTTCCTGCACGGCTTCGAGGGCCTCGGCGCCGTCCTCGGCGGTTTCCGAGGTGCAACCGAACATCTCGCACAGCGCCTGGGCGACGACGCGATTGGTGGCGTTGTCGTCGACGATCAGCACATGAGGCGTGCTGGCCATCTCGAGGTCCGGCAGGGACTGGACGTTCGAAGCCGCAGCGGCCTCCGCCTGCGTCCGTTGAACCTCGACATCGAATCCGAAGGTCGCGCCGCGCCCGCCGTTGTTCCGGGCCCAGACGCGGCCGCCCATCCGGTCGATGATCTGGCGGCAGATCGACAGACCCAGGCCGGCGCCGTCCTGGCCGGATCCGTGGACGAACGGTTCGAAGATCGTGTCGACGCGGTCGGCGTCAATCCCAGGCCCGTCGTCGCGGATCCGCGCCTCCAGCGTGATCCGGTCACCGGCGGCCGTGGCCTTCAGGCTGGCCTCGACGACGCCGTTGCGCGCGAATTTCAGGGCATTGCCGATCAGATTGTTGAACACCTGCTTCAGCCGCGCCCCGTCGATGACGGCGGCCAGCTCGGTGTCGCCCTCGTAGCTGATCATCAGGGACACGTTGTCCTGCGAGGCGCGGGGCGCCCACTGCGCCTGAACTTCGTCCATCAACTCCCGCAGCGGGGTCGGAGTCGCGCGAAGTTCAAGCTCGCCGGCCTCGGCCCGCGACAGATCCAGGGCATCCTGAAGGATGCGCAGCAGGGTCTCGGAGGATTCCACGATCGTGGTCACATGGGCGTGCGCCTGGGCGTTCAGCGGTTGCCGGCGCAACAGTTCCGCCACGGCGAGCACGCCGTTCATCGGCGTGCGCAGTTCGTGGCTCATGACGGTCAGGAACTGGCTGCGGGAGCGAGCGGACTCCAGCGCCTGGGTGCGGGTGTCGTTCAGCTGCCGTACCTGGTCGGACAGGTCTGAGTTCTGGCTCCGCTGGGTCTCGTTGACGGCCCGCAGCATCGACGCCACCGTCCCGACGCCGTGGTAGCGCCCGTCCCGGGTCACGATGAAGCCGCGCATCAGCGTGCCCGGGCCACCCTTGATCAGGGCGTCGCACACGGTGTCGATGGCCACGCCGGCCTCGACCATGGCGGGCTCGGAATCCATCACGTGAACGACCGGTCGTCCGGCGTAGAGGGCGTGCCCGAAGGGCGAGGCTATCTTCAGCAGAAAGTCGTTGCGCTCGATCAGCCCGATCGGACGACGGTCGTCGACGACGGCGATTACAAGGGTGTCGGGTTCGCTCTCGAAGCGGGCGAACACCTCGCTTCCCAGCGTCTGAGGCGACACCGCCTCGGCGCGCTCGGTGAGACTTTCAATGGTCGGCATTACTCACCGGCACTCCACTGCGACCGGTGGACATTGCCGGGAACCATTTGCGGAAGAGTTAAGCCGCGCCCTCTTTGCGCCGCTTTTGCGCGGGCCGCCGCGCTCGTGTAGAAGGCGCGCCCGTCCTGGAACGGCCCATCACCCCTTGTCCATGCGCGCGGCCGACCGGCCGACCGCAGGTTTGTCATGAGCGATTCACTGCAAAGGCCCGCAAATTCCGCTCTCGTGCTGTTCTCCGGCGGTCAGGACAGCGCGACCTGTCTCGCCTGGGCGCTGGCGCGCCATGAGCGGGTGGAGACGGTCGGCTTCGATTACGGCCAACGCCACGCCGTCGAGATGCAGGCGCGATCGAACGTGCGCGACGGGATGGCCCGCGTGCTGCCCGATCTGGCCGAGCGTCTGGGACCCGATCACGTCATCGATCTGTCCGGCTACGGCCGCATCGCCGACAGCGCCCTGACCTCCGAGCGGGCCATCGAGATGGACGCGCGAGGCCTGCCGACGACCTTCGTGCCGGGCCGCAATCTCGTCTTCCTGACCGTCGCCGCCGCCCTGGCGGACCGGCGGGGGCTGGAGACGCTGGTCGGCGGCATGTGCGAGACGGATTACTCGGGCTATCCCGACTGCCGCCGCGATACGATCGACGCCATGGCCCGGGCCCTGAGCCTTGGGCTGGACAAGTCCGTGGTCGTCGAGACCCCGCTGATGAACCTGACCAAGGCCGACACCTGGGCCCTGGCCCGGGCGCTGGGCGGGCCGGGGCTGGTCGAGCTGATCGTCGAGGCGTCGCACACCTGCTATCGCGGCGACCGGGAGCACCGCCACGCCTGGGGCTACGGGTGCGGCGACTGCCCGGCCTGCCACCTGCGCGCTGCCGGCCATGCCGAATGGGCCGCGCGCCCCGGGGCGGCGGCATGACCTATTCCGCGAAGGAAATCTTCCTGACCGTTCAGGGCGAAGGCGGACAGGCCGGAAGGCCAGCCGTCTTCCTTCGCTTCGCCGGCTGCAATCTGTGGAACGGGCTGGAGCGCGACCGCGCCGCGGCCGTCTGCAGCTTCTGCGACACCGATTTCGTCGGGACCGACGGCGACGGCGGCGGCAAGTTCGCCACCGCCGACGCCCTGGCCGATCACGTCGCGGCGATGTGGCGGGGCAGGGCCGGGGACCCGAAACTGGTCGTCTGCACCGGCGGCGAACCCCTGCTGCAATTGGATGCGCCCCTGATCGAAGCCCTGCACGCCCGTGGTTTCGAGATCGCCATCGAGTCCAACGGCACGCTGGCGGCGCCCGACGGAATCGACTGGATCTGCGTCAGCCCCAAGGCCGACGCGCCGGTGGTCCAGACCTCGGGCCAGGAGCTGAAGCTGGTCTATCCCCAGACCGCCGCCATGCCGGACCGGTTCGAACACCTCGCCTTCGAGCGGTTCTGGCTTCAGCCCATGGACGGCCCCGACCGCGAGGCCAATACGGCGGCGGCCATCGACTATTGCCTGAGCCACCCCAAATGGCGGCTCAGCGTCCAGACCCACAAATACATCGGCGTCAGATGAGCGTTTTCGAGATCACCAAGGCGGCCACCTTCGACGCCGCCCATCATTTTCCGAGTGAGCCGGAGGGCAGCCCCTACCGGCGCATCCACGGGCATTCCTTCCAGGTCGAGGCCACGGTGCGCGGCGAGGCTCTGGACGCCGCGCATGGCTGGGTCGCCGATCTGGGCGCGCTGGACCGGGCCCTGAAGGCGGCGGCCGAGGCGCTGGACCACGGCATGCTCAACGAGCACGAGGGGCTCGAGCTGCCGTCGCTGGAGAACCTCTGCCTGTGGTTCGCCAATCGCCTCAAGCCCGAATGGCCCGGTCTCAGCCGCATCGCCGTGTCCCGACCGACCATCCATGAGCGCTGCGTGCTGACGTTGTGACCGACGACCTCTCGGTCCGACCCTATCGACCCGACGACGCCGCGGCGCTGTCGGCGCTTTACGAGACATCGGTGCGTCGGCTCGGCGCGGCTGACTATTCGGACGCCCAGATCGAGGCCTGGGCGTCGCTGACCCCGTCGGCGCAAGCGCTGGACAGCCGGATGGGAGATGGCCGCACCCGGCTCGTCGCGGTCACGGACGATCTGGCCGGCTTCATCGACCTCGAGGCGGACGGTCACATCGACCTGCTCTATGTCGCGCCCGCGGCCGCCGGCCTCGGCGTCGCGCGGACCTTGCTGGAGACGGCGGAGGCGCTGGCCCCGCTCACAGGCGCCGGCCGGCTGTACGCCGAGGTCAGCGAGACGGCTCGGCCGGTGTTCGAACGGCTGGGCTTCTCGGTCGTCGCCCGCCGCGATTTTGAGGTCGCGGGCGTGCCGATCCACAACTGGGCGGTCGAGAAGGCGCTCTAGCAGGTGCGGCCTTGCCGCTGGCGTTGTTCGCAGCGTCGCTGCTCGCGCTCATAGGCGCGCTGTTCCCGCTCGCGTCTGGCTTTCGTTTCTTCGTCCGAGGTCGTCACGGCGTCGACGCCCGCGCCGACAACGGCCCCGGTGACCTTGGCGGCGCCGCCGACCACGGCCGCGCCGGTTCCGACCACCGCGCCGACAAGGCATCCCTGCAGCATCAGGGCGCCGCTCAGAACGGCGGCGAGGGCCGTGCTGCGTGAAAGCAGTGTCTTCATTGGCGATCTCCAGACCCCAAATCCTTACGCAGGAAATGGTGAACGGCCCCTGACCACGGGCGGCTGGTGGGCGGCGAGGGGTTCGAACCCCCGACCCCCTCGGTGTAAACGAGGTGCTCTGACCAGCTGAGCTAGCCGCCCGACCGTCCCGCCCCGGCGCTGGCCGCCGGAAGGCGAGCGAAACCTAGAACCGGAAGCTGGCCCGCAGGAACAGCATGTATCGCACGTAATTCTCAATCATTTCCGCGTCGGCGCTGACGGACAGCATGCCCAGCTCATTGCCGACGTTGAGGCGGAAGCCCAGGATCGGGCCGCCACCTTCGATGGTGTCTGAGGCGAGGGTGAAGTCACCGCCGCCCGAGCGGAAGCGGGCGGTGGTGTCGCCCGGATCGACCGAGATGTTCTGACGCCAGCCGATCCGCACTTCCGGACGCAGCCAGTCATTGTCTCCCATCTTCATGCCGACATTGATGGCGGCCGTAGCGGAGAACATGTGGCCGTCGCGGTCGTCGATATCGAGGTCGAACCCGTCGCCCCCGCCTTCCTCGACGTGACCGTCCTCGCTGAGCGAGAAGAATTCGGCGTAGGCCTCGGGTCGGATCGAGAAACGGCCGAAGTTGCGCTCGTAGGACACGCCGCCCGCGGCCGCCAGGGTGAAGCCGTTCCAGCTGGACTCGTTGGACAGGTTCAGGCCCTCGCCGACGAAGCGGCGCTCCGAAGTGAACGAGGCGTAGCCGGCCGCGGCCCGCGCCCAGGTCGTCCAGTACTGGCCCTGGGCGCGCCAGTAGAGGCCAAGCTCCAGCAGGTTGGCGGACAGGACTTCCTCAGCCTCGGCCTCGGGGTCCTCGAGGTCCGACGAGGTGAAGGCGAGCGTCAGGCCGACGGCCCCGAGCCCGGTGCCGCGCTCGACGCCTCCGGCCACGCCGAAGCCTTCCGAACGGAACCCGTAGGTGTCGGTCTTGTCCTTGTCGGCGTAGAAATTGATTTCCTGCACCCAGGCGCTGGTTTCGCCCGGCGCCGCCGAGGCGTTGCGGCCGGTCAGGGCGCGGGTGACCGCGTCGACGCCCGAGGCCAGCGACAACAGCGGGCCGCCCGAGTGGTCGGGCAGCAGTTGCTCGTAAAGGTTCAGGAAGTCGTCGCGATTGGTCTGGCCGAGGAAGGCGTCCCGAACCGGACCGGCGTCGGCGCCGCCCAGCGCGCCGTAGAAGGCGTCGAACATCTGCGACTCGACCGCGATCAGATTGGCTTCCTCGGCCGTCCGACGCCGCACGTCCGCGAACACCTGGCCGGCCGGGAGGTCGGCGCCCACGCCGATCACATAGAGATAGGGCGAGTTCTCCTCGATCGAGGTCAGGTCGATGTCGCCGAAATTCAGCGTGCCCGCGTCGATCAGGGTGAACCGCTCGGGAGCCGCCAGCAGGGAGTTGAAGCGGACGCCTAGTCCGGCGCCGTCGGCCAGGGTGGCCGTCCCGGCGACGTTGAAGGTTCCGGCGGTGCTGTTGGTCGGATCCAGCGTCACCACGAGCGTGCCGTCGGCGCCGACGTTCAGGGTGCTGAGGTTCAGCGCCGTCGTGTGGCGGCCCTCGAGCGTGCCGTCCGACACTTCGATGTCCAGCGCGCCGTCGCTGTCGGACAGGGCGCCGCGCACCAGGGCGCCGCCGCTGACCAGCAGCGAGTCGGCGCCGTCGCCGAAGCTGATGTCGCCGATGATCAGGCCGTTGCGGACATCCAGCGTATCGCCGCCGCTGCCGAGATTGATCGCGCCGAAGATGTTCGGTTCGTTGTTGTCGGGCACCCCGTCGCCGTCGGTGTCGGGATTGGTGGCCGTGGGCGTTGCGGCGATGCCGTCCTGGATGATGGTCACGCCGGTGGTGTTGGCGCTGACGTCGATGGCCGTCGCGACCCCGGTGATCGGGTCGTTGTCCGCGTTGGCGTTCACTGTCGCCTGGATCGAGCGGTTATTGGTGATCGAGGTCAGGGTGCCGCTGAGATCGTGAACGCCGAAGGTGTTGGCGGCACCGCCGCCAGTCGTGGCCAGTATGTTGCCGCTGTTGACGAAGCTGTTGACCACGGCGCCGGCGTCGATGCGGATCGCCGTGGTGGTCGTGGCCAGCTCGCTGCTCGAGCCCGCGGTGATGGCGTTGGCGTTGATCAGGGCCGGGGCGATGGCGCCTTCCCCGAACAGGATCGCGGTCGAATCGGCGTCGAAGGACAGGGACACGATCGTGCCCTCATTGCGGAAACCGCCCGACAGGTCGACCGTCTGTCCGGCGTTGCCGCCGATGACGATGGCGTTCGCGGCGACGCCGTCCCGTTCCACACCGCCCACCGTCATCCGGCCGTAGATGCCTTGGGCGGTGATGCTGCCCCGGTTGATGAAACCATAGGCCTCGTCGCCCGTGCCGACGTCGCCGAGGGCGATCGACTGGGTCGAGGAGCCGATCTCGATGGCCGGGGCCGAGCCGAACACGTTGATCGTCGCCGTGGTCTCGGTGGTGTCGATCAGGCCGTCGCCGTCGCGATCGGTGTCGGTCCGGTTCGGAATGCCGTCGCCGTCGTCGTCCTCGTCGCCGTTCTTGATCCCGTCGCCGTCGTCGTCGCCCTCGATACCGGCGACGCCGTAGCTCGGTCCGCGGTTGAGCAGCACGCCGCCCGCCACATTGCCCCGGATGCTGACGGCGGGTCCGCCCTGCAGCAGATCGTCCGCGTCCAGCTCGTCGAGGAACAGGAGCGCCTCATCGTTCTGGGCAGTCTCCTCAAAGCCCTCCGGACGCTCGGCCGGTCGCGTGGTGTAGCGGTAGCCCGAGGCCGAGATGTTCGAGTGGATGATCATCGCCCCGCCGACGTCGCCCTCGACCGAGAGGGCGGCCGAGCCGGGCCCGCGCGCCGTGATCGACCCGCCGGTCCGAATGTCCCCGGTGACGTCGCCGGTAACGCGGACGCCAAAGCTGTCGTCGCCGACAACCTGCACCGTGCCGAACATGTCAAACCGGCCGTCAAGCGGCGCCTCGAGCGAGATGCCGTAGGAATCGTTGCCGTCGACGGCGATCTGCGCGCCGGAATTGACCAGGATGTTGCCGGTCAGCGGCGCGCCGCCCGCGAGACGGACCCCGTACTGGTTCGATCCTTTCGCGAATACGCCGTCGATGTCGCCGTCGTTGTCGGTATCCGTGTCGGTATCCGACAGGATGTCGTCCAGCAGGGTGATCGTTCCGGTGATGCTGATGTCAGCGGTGTTTCCGCCCTCGATCAGAAGACCCGTGGCCCCGGGCGGCGCATTGTCGATCGAGATCGTGCCCCCATCCATCGTGAAGTTGTGGCTCGAGTTCACCGTGACGGCCACGCCGCTGTTGAGGATGATAGATCCTCCGCTTGCGAACCGGATGTTGTCGGGGCCGCTGCCCGTCGCGTTGGCCGTGGTGATCGGCGTCGTGCGGGTCGTCGAGATGACGACGTCAGCCATGGCGCCCGAGGCCGCCATCAAGGGAGCGATCGCCACCGCGGTCGCGAGCATAATACGCATTCGGAAAGAACCCCTGTGGACGACACGCGCAGAGACGCCGGCGATCCTCTAACAGGGACCGGGCCAGCCTGCCTCAAGTTTCTCGAATTTGAGGCGAATGCAAGGCCGAAGGCGCCGAGGCGGCAAACGGCGCGAGCGTGGCTATTGTCGAATGCGTTATCAATGTGATATCACTTTCATATCGAATCAGGAGGGACTGATGGCTTCGACCCACTCCACATCCACCGAGCGGCCGGCCTCGACGGCCAATGGCATCCTCATGCTGCTTCTCGGCCTGTTGCTGCTGATCGGCGGGCCGGTCGCCGTCGCGCAGGATCCGGACAATCTCTTCATCCTGATCGGCGGCGTCGTCGCGGCCGTCACCGGCCTGCTGTTGCTCTGCGGCCTCTATTCGCTGCAACCGAACGAGAGCATGGCCATCCTGCTGTTCGGCGACTATCGCGGAACCGACCGCAAGACCGGCCTGCGCTGGGTCCTGCCATGGTACACGCGCAAGAAGATCAGCCTGCGCGTCCGCAACCTGACCAGTGACAAGCTGAAGGTGAACGACAAACGCGGCAGCCCGATCGAGATCGCCGCCAACGTCGTCTGGCGCGTCGAGGATTCGGCCCAGGCCCTGTTCGACGTCGATGACTATCAGGCTTTCGTGAACATCCAGGTCGACACCGCCCTGCGCGACATCGCCTCGCACTACGCCTACGACCATGGCGAGGAGGCCGAGGTTCCCGAAATGACCCTCCGCGCTGACGCCGAGGATGTGGCCGGACGCCTGCGCGACGAACTGGTCGGCCGGGTCAGGGTCGCCGGTGTGGCCGTCGACGAGGCCCGTCTGGCCCACCTGGCCTACGCCCCGGAAATCGCCGGCGCCATGCTGCGCCGCCAGCAGGCCGAAGCCATACTGTCGGCCCGCCGCCTGATCGTGCGGGGCGCGGTCGGCATGGTCGAGAACGCTCTCGCCGATCTCAACGAGCGCGGCGTGGTGGAACTCGACGAGGATCGCAAGGCCGCCATGGTCTCCAACCTGCTGGTGGTGCTGTGCGCCGACCGCGAGGCCCAGCCCGTCGTCAACACCGGTACGCTGTACGGCTGATATGGCGCGAACCAGGAAGCCCTTCCTGATGCGGGCGTCCCCCGGCGTGATGGCGGCGGTCGAACGATTGGCCGCCGCCGAGCTGCGCTCGGTCAACGCCCAGGTCGAGACTTTGCTGCGCGAAGCGCTGGCGCGGCGCGGCGTCGTTCCTCTGGAAGACCCTCCGCCGGCGGACGATCCGAAGGATGACGCTTGAGCTTCGCCGCCCCGGGCGCTACGGCGCGCGGATGGTGAAGTCGCATTTGTCCAGGGTCCGCAAGGCCCGCCGCATCCAGAAACGGGTCCGGCGCGTTGGTCCGCTCGGTATCAGCGCTGCGGAGAAGGAACTGATGAACCTGGCGGGACTGGAGGTTCAGGAGGGCGAACTGCGCCTGATCCCCGGCTGGGACGAGGAAGTCTCCGAGACCCTGAAGGCGACCAAGGCCGCCGGCGAGGACGAACGCCCCCGGCTGGTCGACACCACCATGCTCTACGCGCCCCGGTCGGGCGGGGTGAAGCGGTATCTGCTGTCCAAGAAGGCGTGGCTGGAAGCCGAACGCCCCGGCGTGGCCCACTCGCTGGTGGTGCCGGGCCCGCACCACAAGGCCGGCGACGACGGCATCGTCCACCTGCACGCGACCAAACTGCCGTTTGGCGATGGCTACCGGTGGCCCACCTCGGTGCGCCGCTGGGCGGCCTGGACGGCCTCGCTGAACCCGTCGATCATCGAGGCGGGCGACCCCTACACGCCGGGGCAGGGCGCCCTCGAGGCCGGCCAGCGCGCCGGCTGCCCCGTCGTCGGCTTCTGCCACTCGGACCCCGCCGGCCTCGCCGCCCTCCACTTCGGCGAATGGGCCAAGAAGCCGGTCGAGAAGCGCTGGGCCCGCCTGTTCGGCCAGTTCGACCGGGTCATCTCTCCGAGCCGGTATATCGCCCGCCGCCTTGAAGAAGCCGGCATCAAGGACATCGTCATCCAGCCGCTCGGGGGCGAGGTCGCCACCTGCCGCCCGGACCGCGGCGACCGCGACTGGCTGCTGAAGAAGCTGAATCTGCCGGCCTCGGCCAGGCTGCTCTGCTTCGCCGGCCGTCCCGCGCGCGAGAAGAACATCGATGTGCTGATCGAGGCCGTGCAACGCCTCGGCGATCCCTACCATCTCATTCTCGTGGGCGCCGGCGCCGGCCTGCCCGCCGAGGACCGGGTCATCTCCCTGCCGTACGAGGCCAACCCCAAGGCGGTGGCGAAGATCATCGCCTCCTGCGACGCCTTTGTGCACGCCAACGACAAGGAGCCGTTCGGCCTGATCGTACTCGAGGCCATGGCCTGCGGCCGCGCCGTCGTCGGGGTCAACGCCGGAGGGGTCAAGGAGACGGTCGACGACACGGTCGGCCAGCTGGCGAAGAGCGCCGATCCCGTCCACTACGCCGCCGCCATCGAGGCCCTGTTCGCCCGCGACGTCGAAGCCATCGGCGCCGCCGCCCGGGTCAAGGCGGTCGAGCGCTTCTCCTGGGGCCGGGTGTTCGAGGACCTGTGCATGACCTACGCCGATGTCAGCGGCGAACGGGCCTTCGTCGAACCGCGGGGCGAGTGGGCCGAGCACTGAACCGACGGCGCGGATGATGACAGGAAGTTATCTTGCCCCGACGCGCCATCGGCCCTAGCCGTGGGGCGACCCTGGGGGAGACCACCATGAAACGCCTTCTGCTCGCCGCCGCCCTGTCGCTTTTCGCCGCCTCAAGCGTGGCCGCCCAGACCGTCGTCATCGTCCGTCACGCCGAAAAGGTCGACTCCAGCGCCGACCCGCTGCTCTCCGAAGCGGGGCAGGCAAGGGCGCGCGCGCTCGCCGCCGAACTCGCCGACGCCCATCCGTCGGTTATCCTCACCAGCCCGCTGCAACGGACCATTCTGACCGCGGCTCCGACGGCGGAATACCATTCGGTCCCGTCCGAGGCCGTTTCCCTGGAAGGGGGCGGCGGCGCCCACATCGCCGCCATCGTCGCCCGGGTCCGCGCCGCGCCCGAGGACGCCACCGTCCTGATCGTCGGTCACAGCAACACCGTCCCGGCCATCGCCCGCGCCCTCGGCTACGCCGAAGCCGCCGACATGCCGGAATGCGAATACGACCGGATGACGGTGCTGCACCTGATGGGCGACGCGGCTCACGGGGTGGTCAGACGCTACGGCGCGCCGACGACCTGCGGATAGGGGCGGGAACTTGCTTTCGAAGGACTTGTCCGAGGGCTATGTCACTGTCGGCCGGACCTACAGATCGACGGCGGACGTGCCCAGGGATCGGGACCTTTTCTATCGGTGCGGCCAGTGCGGCGGGATCATTCCTTCCACGCCGAAGGACAACATCGGCTGCGCCTGTGGCGGCGTGTCCATCGACAAGGACATGTGGCGGCTGTTCGTCGGGGATCTCAGAACCTTCGAGGTTCTCAGGGCGACGTCCTGATTACACGTCCAGATCGGCCACCGCGAAGCGGGCGTTGTCCTGGATGAACTGGTAGCGGGCGTCGGCCTTCTTGCCCATCAGGCGCTCGACCAGGTCCTCGATGTCGTCTTCGGACTCCGGAACCGTGACGCGGGCCAGCGTCCGCTTCTTCGGGTCCATGGTGGTCTCCTTGAGCTGGGAGGCCATCATCTCGCCGAGACCCTTGAACCGGCCGATCTCGACCTTCTTGCCCTTGAACACCGTGGCCAGCAGCTCGTCGCGGTGGGCGTCGTCGCGGGCGTACTCGCTCAAGGGACCCGCGCTGATCCGGTAGAGCGGCGGCAGGGCCATGAACAGCCGCCCCTGACGGATCGTCTCGGGCATGGAGCGGTAGAAGAAGGTGATCAGCAGCGCCGCGATATGGGCTCCGTCCACGTCGGCGTCGGTCATGATGACGATGCGCTCGTAGCGCAGGTCCTCGATGTTGAACCGCGTGCCCGGCTGCACGCCCAGCGCCAACGCCAGATCGGACAGTTCGACGTTCTGGCGCAGCTTGTCCGAGCTGGCCGAGGCCACGTTCAGGATCTTGCCGCGCAGGGGCAGGATGGCCTGGGTCGTCCGGTCGCGCGCCTGTTTGGCCGAGCCGCCGGCCGAGTCGCCCTCGACGATGAACAGTTCCGTGCCCTCGGCGGCCTGACGCGTACAGTCGGCCAACTTGCCGGGCAGGCGCAGCTTGCGGGTGGCGGCGGCGCGCTGGACTTCCTTGTCCTTCCGGCGTTTCAGCCGGTCCTCGGCCCGGTCGATGACAAAGCCCAGCAGGGCGTTGGCCTGTTTCGGGCTCTCGGTCAGCCAGTGATCAAACGGATCGCGCAGCAGGGCCTCAACCAGCCGCTGGCCCTCGGGCGACGACAGCCGGTCCTTGGTCTGGCCCTGGAACTCCGGATTGCGGATGAAGACCGAGATCAGCGCGCCGGCATTGGCGATGACGTCTTCGGCGGTGATGATCGACGCCCGCTTTTCGTTCGACAACTCGCCATAGGCCTTCAGGCCCTTGACCAGGGCCGCGCGGAAGCCCGCCTCATGGGTGCCGCCGTCGGGCGTGGCGACCGTGTTGCAGTAGGACTGGACGAAGCCGTCGGCCTCGCCAAAGCCGATCGGGCTCCAGGTCACGGCCCATTCGACGGCCCCGGCCTCACCTTTGCGCTCGACGCGGCCGCTGAAGGTCGGGGTGACGGTTTCCAGCTCGCCGATCCGCTCGACCAGGGCATCGGCCAGACCATTGGGGAAGTGGAAGACCGCCGTCTCCGGGGTCGCATCGACGATCCGCTCGGGCGCGCAGGTCCAGCGAATCTCCACGCCCCGGAACAGATAGGCCTTGGACCGCGTCATGCGGAACAGGCGCGCGGGCTTGAAGGCGGCACCGGCGCCAAAGATCTCGGCGTCCGGCCGGAAGCGGATCAGGGTGCCGCGCTTCTTCGACGGCTGACGCTTTTCGAGGCCGCCCTGCGGCAGGCCGCGCGAGAAGCTCTGGTGCCACTCAAAGCCGTCGCGCCAGACGGTCACCTCGAGCTGATCCGACAGGGCGTTGACCACGGACACGCCCACACCGTGCAGGCCGCCCGAGGTCTCATAGGCCTTGCCCGAGAATTTGCCGCCCGAGTGCAGCACCGTCATCACGACCTCAAGCGCCGACTTGCCGGGGTGTTTCGGGTGCGGATCGACCGGGATGCCGCGGCCGTCGTCGCGCACCGACAGCCAGCCGTCGGCGTCGAGGTCGACGGTGATCAGCTTCGCGTGCTTGGCGACCGCCTCGTCCATGGCGTTGTCGAGCACTTCGGCGAACAGGTGGTGCAGGGCCCGCTCGTCGGTGCCGCCGATATACATGCCGGGGCGTTTGCGCACCGGCTCCAGCCCCTCCAGCACCTCGATCGACGAGGCGGAATAACCGGTCGCCGCTTCCAGCGGGGCCGGGGAGGGCGCGTCGGCGGGCTTCGGCGCCGGCTCAGGTCGCGGCGCGGCGGCCTGCGGCGTCAGGGCCGGCTCGGCGGCAGGCGTCGGCTCCGGGCCTTTCGGCTCGGGGATGTCATCGAACAGGGAAGGCGCGGCGTTGGGACCCATACCGATACTGTGCTGCGATTCGGGGACCGGTCTGGTAGGCCCGGCGGCGCTTCTCCACAAGCGGCGCCGCGACCGCGGACGGCGACGGCAGGATCGCCCGGGTCATCGCCGCCAGGAACAGCACCCAGGGCAGGCCCTGATGCGCCAGCAGGATCGATTCCGACAGGCTCAGCACGAAGAAGGCGGCCAGGAAGCCCAGCGCCCACCAGCCCTCGCGCACGCCCTGACCCATCGAGCGGAAGACCGTGATCACCGCGGTGATCGCCATCAGCGTCCCGACCAGCACCGCGCCCGGCCAGCCCAGCTGCACCAGCAGGTCGATCCAGCCGTTGTGGGCGTTCGGCACCGGCCACTGGGTCTCCTTGCGCACCCAGTCGGCGGGCACGGACTCGCCCTCGCGGCCCCAGAAGGCGCCGTAGCCGTAGCCCGTCCACGGCCGGTCGGCGACCTTGCGCATCAGGGCGTCCCAGATGTCGGTCCGCCCGGTCAGGGACGGATCCTTGCCCAGCACCTCCAGCAATTCGACCGAGTGCGATTGCCAGACCCAAACCCCGACCCCGGCCAGCACCACGGCGGCCCACATCGCGACCACGCTGAAGGCCGCCCCACCTCGCCGCAGGGCCCAGAACCCGCCGACGAAGGCGAGGCCCAGCCCCAGACACAGCAACGACGTCTTCGACTGGGTCGCCAGCACCAGCATCGACGACAGCGCCAGCGCCACGGCCGGCAGCAGACGTCTGGGGTCCGGAGAGGCGAGGCAGGCCGCCGAGGCCGTGGCCCCGATCACCATCACCGCCCCCATCTGGTTCTTCTCGTACCAGAGCCCACGCCACAGGCCGGCGTTCTCGTACTGATGCACCCCGATCGCGGGGAAGGCGAAGACCATCACCAGACTGCCCACCGCCATGATCAGCGTGGCGTGCATCAGCAGCCGCGGCAGATGCGGTCCCCGGAACACCGCTCCCAGATAGAGGGCGAAGGCCGAACTGATGGCCAGGGCGATGACCCGCCGCATGGTGGTGTGGAAATCGATCGACCAGTAGCGCGAGGCGAAGGCCAGCCCGATCAGCAGGGCGATGGCGATCATCGCCGGCCACGCCCGCCACAGCCGGTCGATGCGGTAGATCAGCAGCCCGGCGATGGCCGCATAGGCCGGCAGCCAGACCAGCCGCAGCACCGGCGTCTCTTCCTGCAGCGGGGCGAACACCGGCCCGATCAGCGCCCCGGTCAGCATGGCGATGATGACGACGCAGATCGCCCGCTCCCACAGGGCGGGGGGCGTTTCGATCAGCGTGTCGGACGGACGGGATTCGCGCACCCTCGCAGGGTCGGCGAACGGGCTTAACGAAGGGTCTAGAACCGCGCGAGCGCCTCGTCGATCCGGCGCAGGTCCTCCGACCGCTCCCGACGACTCAGCTTGAGCGCCTCGCCGTCCCGCGTGATCGTTGTGCAGCGCAGGTCGCGCAGGTTCCGCTCGATCTCGGCGCGCCGCGCGTCGTCGTAGGGCTCCTCGCCCGACCAATGGGCGCACATCTCCGCCCGCTCGATGAAACGCGTCACGGCTGTGTCGCTGTAGGACGTGGCGCATCCCGACAGGAGCGCCCCGATCAGCCCGAGCACCGGCCTCCGCATCACGCCTTCTCCACAAACGTATCGATCACCTTCTTCTCCCCCGCCTTGTCGAAGGCCACCACCAGCTTGTTGCCCTCGATGCCGGTGATGCGGCCGTAGCCGAACTTCTGGTGAAAGACCCGGTCGCCCTTCGACCAGCCCGAGCCCGACTTCGGATCGGCGGTGGCCACCAGCCGCCCGTCGCCCTCGATCAGCGCATGCCGCGCCGGTCGCGCCGCCGGGGTCCGCGCCGCCGTGAACGACTGCGCCCGCTTCCAGCCCGGCGAGGAGTAGCCGCTGCCGAAGGTCGGCATCTCGTCCCAGCGGCTCTTGGCCTCCTTCATGCCGGGCGTGACGCCGTAGTAGCCGGTGTCGCTCTCGGCCGCGACGTGGGCGAGCGGGCGGTGCTGGCAGCGTTCGACGAGTCGTCGGCGACCTTCTGGGGACAGCGGAGCATTACGGTGAGTCATACGGGCAGGTCCTTTTCTGGCTGACACGGACGAGTTGCTTGGTCGCTACTCATCCTTGCCGCAGAGGGCCTGCCCGTCCTGCTACCTCATCCACACCGGCCTGTCGTCAACGTCCTGCCCCGCAACACCTAG
>JAAXIW010000104.1 GCA_012270135.1 Brevundimonas sp.
CGCCCTCGGCACGGCGGGCGCCGTCTGGCCCGCCGCCGGCGTCGTCCAGCTGGCCAACCGCGCCGGCGCCCGCACGGTCGAGCTCAACCTCGAACCCTCCCTCGGCAGCCGCCTGTTCGACCAGGGCCTCTACGGCCCGGCGACGGAGGTCGGGCCGCAATTTTGCGGGCAGCTATAGCGGCCCCTCTCCCCGCTTCGCCGCCAGCTTGGCCAGCACCCGGCCCCGCCCCTTGGCCAGGGCGTGGATCACCCCGCGGAACGTCGCCACCTCCTGCTCGGAGAACGCCGCCCGGCCCAGCATGACCCGCAGGTTCTGGCTCATCGACCGCTTCTTCTCCGGCGGGTGGAAGAAGCCGCCCTCGTCGAGCTCCTTCTCCAGGTGCTCGTACATCCCGGCCAGCAGGTCCTCCGACCACTGCGGATCGCCTTCTCGGTAGGTCGGCGGGTGCGCTTCTAGGATCAGTGTGCGCCACTCATAGGCGTTGATCGCCACCGCCTGGGCCAGGTTCAGCGAATGGTGCTTCGGATCGATGGGGATGGTCGTGATGCCCTGGGTCAGGGCGATGTCGGTCGTCTCCAGCCCGGCCCGCTCGCCGCCGAACAGCAGGCCCACGGTCAACCCGGAGGCCCGGTCGTCGTAGAGCAGCCGCATCGACTCGCGCGGCGTCCGCACCGGCATCCGCGTCTCGCGCGGTCGGGCGGTGGTCGAGAACACGGTGTTCAGGTCGGCGATGGCCTCCGCCACCGTGTCGAACACCTTCACCCCCTCCAGCACCCAGTCGGCGCCCGAGGCCGTGGCCCAGGCCCGATCCTGCGGCCAGCCGTCGCGCGGCGCGACCAGCCGCAGCTCGCTGAGGCCGAAATTGGCCATCACCCGGGCGACCGCCCCGATGTTGTCGGCCAGCTGCGGCTTGTCCAGAATTACGACGGGAGGCGCGAGTTCACTCAAGGTCAGGACTCAATCGTCGCCGTACATGGCCAGCCCCGGATCGGCCGTGCCGGCCTCGACTTCGGCCACGCTGACCTTGGGCCAGCCGATCTCGTCATCCGCCGAGTCCCGCCACGCCAGCACGAACAGGTCGCGCAGCTCCGAGGCCCCCGCCGCCAGCCGGTCGATGACGAACTGCCCCGCCCGCGGCTCCCCGTCGCGGAAGGCCCCGGCCTTTTCGAGGCGGTAGAAGGGAACCACCTCGGCCAGCGTCGTCTTCAGATAGGCGGGGACTCGCGCGCGCAGGTCGAAGCCGTCCAGCGCCGCCGGCGCCATCGCCGCCTCGACCGCGTCCAGCCGCGCCACCCGCGCCGTGAAGGCCCCTTCGAAGGCGCCGTGCGTCTGGCGCGAGGTGGTGAACCCTTCGGGGTTGGGCACGTCCCGCGACCAGCCGTTGTAGTGGATCGTGGTGTGGTGCGGCTGGGCCCCGTCGCCGACGTAGTGGCCCAGATAGCCCATGTCGCGCAGGATCAGCGCCTCGCGCCGCAGCCGGTCCTCGCGATACCAGGCCCGTTTGCCCGGGTCCGTCTCGCGCGCCTCGGCGGCGTTCAGCACCCGCCAGGTGGCGAAGTCGCGCACCAACTGCTGATAGCCGTCCATGATCGCGTAGGGCAGGTAGCCGGCGTCGTCGACGTCGATCCCGGCCGCCAGCAGGGCCGCGTCATATTCAGACTTGAGCCGCGGCAGGGCGTCGATCGACATGCCCTGCTCGGTCATGATCCGCCCGTCCTCGATCATGTCGACAAAGTGCGCCGTGTCGCGCTCGCGGTCATGCGGCTGCCCCGCCCCCTTGGTCCGGTCCGGTTCGCGCGACAGTTCCCCGACCTCGGCCGCCGCGCCCGGCGTGCGCAGGAAGGCGGGCATCTCCTCGGGCAGGGCGCGCACGGCGGCGACGCCGATCAGCCGGTGGCCGGTATTGCCCCAGGCCGACACCACGGCGGGGGCGGCGAGGGCGGCGACGCCGAGCGTCAGGGCGGACAGGGCGACGACGAGGCGCTTCATGGCGAGCTCCGGGTGCGGGGATGCCGCCGGGTTAAATCCACGCCGCGATGGCGTCCAGCGGCTTCTTGTCCAGGGCCGCCGTCGGCACTGTCGCACCCTCGGCGGGATGCCCCGCCACCAGCAGCAGGAACGGCTTCTCCCCGGCTGGCCGGCCGCAGATCTCCGCCAGGAAGCTCATCGGCGCCGGGGTGTGGGTCAGGGTCGCCAGTCCGGCCGAGTGCAGGGCCGCGATCAGCAGGCCGGTGGCGATGCCGACGCTCTCGGTGACATAGTAGTTCTTCTTGTCATCGCCCGGCTTCGGACCGCCCCGCTTCTGGCCGAAGACGGCGATCAGCACCGGAGCCACCTCAAGAAAGCCCTTGTCCGGATCGGTGCCCAGCGGCGCCAGGGCGTCCAGCCACTCCTGCGGCGCCTTGGTTTCGTAGAACTCCCGTTCCTCCGCCTCCGCCGCCGCCCGGATGCTGGCCCGCGCGCCCGGGCTCTCGATGACGCTGAAGAACCACGGCTGGTGATTGGCCCCCGACGGCGCCGATCCGGCGGTCAGCAGCGCCTGCTCGACCACCGCCCGCTCGACCGGCCGGTCCGAGAATTCCCGCACCGTCCGTCGTCCCGCCATCAGCCGCCGGAACGCGGCGACGCGCTCCAGACTGGTTGCAGGGTCGACCGGTTCATAGCCGGTCAACGGCTGGCAGGGATGATCGCGCATAGGGTCAATCTAAGCCGAAACCCTCTCCCGGCGGGAGAGGGCTTGAGCGCACGGCCGCGGAGCGGTCGTCCTTACGCGAAAGGGTGAGGGCTTACGGCGCGACGACGGCTTCGATCCCGAACACCCCCTCCGCCCGCGCGATCCAGCGCCGGATCGCCGGAAACGGTCCGAGCTCGAACCCGCCCTCGTCCGCAACCCGGGTGTAGGCGACCAGCGCCAGGTCGGCCAGCGTCGGTGCGTCCCCGACCAGCCAGTCCGCGTCCGCCAACGCCGCCTCCATCCGCGCCAGCGCCGCCCGTCCCCGCTCCATCAGCCGCGGCTCGATCTCGTCCGCCGCCCTGCCCAGAAGCGCCCGCTGAAAGCGCGCCACGGCGATGTAGGGCTCGTGGCTGTACTGCTCCCAGAACAGCCATTCGTACATCTTCGCCCGCGCCCACGGATCGGCCGGGACGAAGGCGGAGCCCTCCCCGAAATACCCGAGAATGGCGTTCGACTGCGCCAGGGTGCGCCCGTCGCCCAACAGCACCGCAGGAACCTGCCCGGCGGAGTTCATGGCCAGAAATTCTGTGGATCGCGTCGTTCCCGACATGACGTCGGTTTCGACCCAGCGATAATCATGGCCCAGCCTGTCGAGCAACCACTTGACCTTCAAACAGTTGCCTGACCGAATATCTCCAAAGACTGTAAGCATCGCCCCTCAGCAAAGTGTTTCTGATCTGCGAATACAGCTTACAGATTTGACCGCTTCGACCAAACGAGATTCGGCGGAACCCTCACAAGCCAAACTTATCCACCGCTCGACCTGACAGGTCGTCGCAGCCGGAGCCGCATGTCTGGCTTTCGCCGCAATTATTGACGACAAGCCCGCCGCCGGACGCGTCAGGGGCCGGCGCCTTCGTGAGTCGTATCCATGCTCGGCACAGCCGCTGCGCTCGCCCTCGTCTGGGCGATGGCCTTCCCCGCGCACGCCGCGGAACAGGGCGAACCCGTCTCCTACGAAGCCGCGGTCGCATCCGGGCTGGGCGAGGAATCAACGGGAGCGTCCGACGAAGGTTCCGACAGCGGCATGGTCCTGACCGCCGAGCAGCAGGCCCTGATGGCGGCCGACGCCGACTGGACCGCCCGGGTCAATCTCTACCATGCGGGCGGGGGCGGAGCGACGGGCAACGACAGCCTCGGCTGTCGGCCGATCCCGATGCGCACCATGGCCGTCGATCCGCGCTACATCCCGCGCCGCACCCGCCTGTTCATCCCCGAGACGGTCGGCATGCGCATGCCCGACGGCACGGTGCATGACGGCTACTGGTACGCCTCCGACACCGGCGGCGCAATCAAGGGCCAGAAGATCGATTTCTACACGGGCCACGGCCGGGGTTCGATGGCTCCCGCCATGCGTCTGAACCAGCGCCGCGTGACCCTGATCGACGCCGGCCGCTTCGAAGGCTGCCCGCCGTCGTGGGACACCCAGCCGACACTGATGGCCAGCGCCGCCGCCAACGTCGGTTCGCGCTAGAATTTCCGCTTGCCGGCGACCACCTCGAAGAACATCCGCCAGTCGCCCATCAGGCTCCACAGCGGGTATCGGAACGTCGCCGGCCGGTTCTTCTCGAAGAAGAAATGCCCCACCCAGGCGAAGCCGTAGCCGACCACCGGCATGGCCAGCAGCCACCACGGGTTGCGCGTCACGATCGCCACCGCCAGCACCACCAGAACCAGCGCCGACCCCACGACGTGGATGCGCCGGCACGTCCGGTTCGAATGCTCGTGGATATAGTGCGGATAGAAGGCCGCGAAGCTCCGGAACCGCTCGCCCGCCGGCTCGCCTGCGCTCATCTCAGCTCTCCTCCACCGGCTCCGGGCCCAGCAACCGCCGCAGCATAGGCCAGATCCGCGCCAGCGCCGACAGGAAGCCCACCACCGTCGAGACCCACTGGAAGGCGGTCCACACCCAGCCGAAC
>JAAXIW010000006.1:0-760 GCA_012270135.1 Brevundimonas sp.
GGCGGCTGGGGATCCGCGAGAGCGGCCAGCACCGCCTCGGCCTGGTCGGCGAGGCGGTCGTCGACGCGGCCGTACAACATCACCGAGGCGTCGCGGAAACGCGCCGTCTCGCGAGTCTGAAGCATGGTCAGCTGGAGGTCGATCTCCTGCTGCTTCTGGCGGAACAGCGTCTCCAGCACCGGATCCTCGACCCCGTCGACATCGACCGCATAGAGGTCGCGCTTGGCGCTGGAGGGATCGATCGGCAGCGGCCGGTAGTGAAAGGTCGGCGCCTCACGGAAACCGCCCTCGCGGAAGGTGGTCCAGGCCTGCGCCGTATTGATCGGCGAGACCGCGAGGAGGAAGTCGAACGAGGACGCGACCTCGGCCAGCCTGCGGTCGGCGTGACGGGCGGCCTGGATGAAGCCACGCCGGCCCAGGCCGCGGTAGTGGGCCGGGGTGTCGAGGGCCGACTGTTTCACAACGGTGCAGAGCGCCTGCAGCAAGGCGTCGAGCACCCCGGTCTGCAGGGCGTGCAGCACGCCGGGGAAGACTCCGTCGCCGTCCGGCCTGGCGTAGGCGCGCGGGATGCCGAGCGAGAGGCGCGACAGGCCGGGGGGAAGATTGGCCTGCCGGGGGTCGTCGCCGGGTTCGTCGACCTCTGGCGTCTGACGCTCGAGCTCCAGCTTGAGCACCGCCTCGCGCAGGCGCCGCGCGGCGCCTCGAGCCAGGTCGTCGTCCGACGCGCTGATCCGGAACCGGTAGGGTGTGGGCTCGGGCG
>JAAXIW010000006.1:770-4653 GCA_012270135.1 Brevundimonas sp.
ATCTTTTCCAGCGTAGCCGCGAGGCTCTCGACGAGATCGTAGCCGAAGGCGTCGGCGTCGGATTCGCAGGGCCAGACGGCGTAGAGAGGGCTGGCGGTGGCGACGCCCCGCGCGGCGCTGGCGCGGCGGGGACTGGCGCCGCGATGAACGACGAGGAAGGGCAAGGGGCGGTCGATGTGAAGCCGGCCGCCGAACGGCAGCTTCCGGCGCACGGAACGCCCCCCGGCGACCCCCGCGCAGAGTTCGGCGAGGATGTCGCGTTCCGGCCTGCCGGCGCCCGCCTCCGCCGTCTCCGTCCGCCCGGATCGAAGCGCCTTCACGCCAGCCGCTCCAGCACCCGCACGGCGCGGACGATCAGGCGCTGCATCGCCTCCAGCGCCTCCAGCTCGGGCTCGCCGGTCCATTCGTCCATAAAGAATTTCTTGAACTCGAAGGCGATGGCGCAACCCTGGTCCGGCCAGTTGTGGTGGACGAAACGGGTCAGTTCGCCCTTGCCCTGGAAGGCCACGTTCTCGCGCACATCGAGCCGCCGGCCCATGAAATCGAAGGCGCGCAGTTCCTCGATGAACGGGTCGACGACATGCGCCCATCGATCCCTCGGCATGGAGAAGGTGCCGATGTTGATCTCCGGGGCGTCGGCCTGAGGGGTCGGTTCGGCGTCGGGACCGCCCCGCCGGTGGTTGTAGCTGTGCACGTCGAGGACGACGAAGCGCCGATGGTCCTGCGCCATCTCGTCCAGTACGCGCCGGACTTCGGCATAGAAGCGCCGGTGATAGAGGCGCGAGGCCTCGACCGCCGCCTCGTCGAGGGGCTCGGTCCAGACCTTCAGCCCCCAGCAGTCCTCAGGGCGCTGGTAGACGGCGCTGTCGACATCACGGTTGAGGTCGACCTCAAAGCGGGAGCGGTGGGCTGTCAGCCGGTTCGGCGCGAGGGCGATGGCGTGGCCGGTGAAGGGATCCTCCTCGCGCAGGCGCTCTTCCGGCGACAGGGCGAACCGGTCTCGAAGGTCGGCGCGGACGCCGTGTCCGTCATGAATCGCCGTCGCGAGGACCGGTCCTTCGCCACGGACCAGCGTCCACCAGTGATTGTCCGCGGCGCTTGGGTCTGTAGCCATGGATGCCCAACGCGATACGGCGAAGCCCGGTTCAACGCCGCCTGCCCGACCGGCCTCTAGCGCCGGAACACGCCGACCAGTTCGACGTGGGCGGACCATAGAAACTGATCGACGGGGGTGACGCGCTCGAGGCGGAAACCGGCGTCGATCAGCAGGCGGGCGTCGCGGGCGAAGGTGACAGGATTGCACGACACGTAGACGACGGTATGCGCCTTCGTGCCCGGAAGCTGTGCCGTCTGTTCCCGCGCGCCGGCCCGCGGTGGATCCAGCACGACGGCGTCGCAGCCGCGCAGGTCGTAGGGCGCCAGGGGGCGGCGGAACAGGTCACGCGCCTCGGCGGTGATCGGCTTGATCCCCTTCGCCGAACCCACCCCCGCTTTCAGCGCCGCGATCCCCGTCGCCGAGGCGTCGGCCGCCAACACCGGCGCCACCGTGGCCAGCGGGAAGGTGAAGGTTCCGGAGCCGCAGAACAGGTCGGCGATCCTCTTCGCACCGCGCACGGCCTCGACCGCGCGGGAAACCATCGCCGCCTCGGCCTCGGGGGCGGCCTGCAGGAAGCCTCCGGCCGGCAGGGGCACGGTCGCCGGCCCGAAGGCGACGACCGGCTGGCGAGACATCACCAGAGTATCCCCGGCGAGGCTGAGACGGGCCAGATCCGCCGCCGTGGCCGCCTCGATGGCGCGCATCCGGGCGTCACGGGACAGGCCCCCGCTGCGCCGCTCCACGCCGGTGACGTCGACGTCGATCCCGGTCAGCGTCCAGGTCGCATGCAGGGTCGGGGCGGATTTCGGATGTTCGAGGAAGGCCTCGGCCACCCGGGTCAGAGCCGGGAGGACCGCAACCAGCCGCGGGTCCGCCACCGGGCAGACGCGGATCTCGACCAGCCGCCAGCTCTTGCGCGCCTTGAAACCGAGCAGGGCCTTGCCGTCCGGGCCGCGACGGGCATGCAGCGCCACACGGCGACGGGCGCCCGGCGGTACGGCGACGGTGGGTTCGACTTCGGTTTCGATCCCCTCGCGGGCCAGCGCCAGGCCGACCTGTTCGAGTTTACATTCGAGATAGGGGCCTCTCGCCCAGTGCTGCAGCGAGCAGCCGCCACACTCGCCGTAATGGTGCGACACCGGCTCGATCCGGTCGGGGCTGGCGGTGACGATCTCGACGGTCTCGGCCCGGCCGTCGCGGACTTCGGCCCGCACCGTCTCGCCGGGCAGGGTCAGCGGCGCGAACACGGGCCCGGCCGGGGTTTCGGCGATCCCGTCACCCTGCCCGCCCACGCGCGCGATGGTCAGCGTTTCCGTCATCGCGCGCTTCTAGAGGTTCCTCGCCGTCGGTGAAACATGAACGAAGATGAACAGCACGCTCAAAGGCCGTTCAGCTTCACGGCCTTAAGCCTGAATGCAACAGACCGGGGCTCCATTCGTTCGGGGTCCATCGATTAACCAGTTCAGGACCGACCCGATGTTCGCCCGATCCATCACCGCCACCGCCGCCCTCGCCGCCGCCGGCATGATGCTGGCGCCCGCCTCGGCCTCGGCGCAGGCCTATACCTACCAGGGTCCCCAGAACTACGGGACCGGCGCCTACGGCCAGCCGTACGACTATGACAATCGCTACGGCTACCAGGACAACCGTTACGGCTACGACGACCGCTATCGCGACTACCGTTACGACGAAGCCTGCCGCAGCTACCGCAACGACCGCCAGGCCGGCGGCGCCGTGATCGGCGCCACCGTCGGGGCCGTGGCCGGATCGCAGCTGGCCGCGCGTGGCCGCCGCACCGAAGGCAGCCTGCTGGGCGGCGTGCTCGGGGCCGTGGTCGGCGCGGGCGTCGGCGGCAGCTCGGCCCGTGAGTGCGAACGGTATGACTCGAACTATCGCTACGACGACAACCGTTATGGCGATCGCTACGGCTATCAGACCTACGACCGGTATGATGACCGCTACGGCTATGACGACCGTTACCGCGACGATCGTTACCGCTACGGCCAGTCGAACTACGGCTACGGCTACGACTACGACCGCCGTTACAGCAGCGGCTACCAGTCGGGCTACGCCACCGACCGCTACGGCTGCCGCACCATCGAGACCCGCAGCTACACGCGCGATGGCCGTCTCGTCACCCGATACGAGCAGTCCTGCCCGGACCGCTACTGACCGGATCGCGTCGCCGATTATTTTTCAGCCCCCCTGTCGATCGGCGATGTGACGGAGACCCCCGGTGGAGCAATCCACCGGGGGTTTTTCCTTGTCCGGAGGCCAATGGCCGGCGCTATCCGGGCGGCGCGGTTCGACGCGCCCACAGGAGATACTCCCTGTTGCCGCCGCCCCCGGTGATCGGGCTGTCGACGGTGGCCCGGACGCTCCAGGGGCCGTGAGAGAGCCAGTCCGTGACGCGGTCGAGCGCCGCCTGACGGGCCTCCCCATCCCTGACCAAGCCGCCTCGCCCGATGTCCGAACGATCGACCATCTCGAACTGCGGTTTGACCAGGGTGACAAGGTCGGCGTCGGGCGCCGCCAGCGCCAGAGCGGCCGGCAGGACCTTGGCGAGTCCGATGAAGCTGGCGTCGCAGACGATCAGTCCGGGCGGCTCGGGCACGAGGGCGGGCGTCAGGCTGCGGGCGTCGGTGCGCTCGAGATTGATCACGCGCGGGTCGGCGGCGACGCGCGGATGAATCAGGCCGGAGCCGACGTCTACCGCGGAGACGCGCGCGGCGGCTAGCTCGATGCAGACTTCGGTGAAGCCGCCCGTCGAGGAGCCCATGTCGAGCA
>JAAXIW010000308.1:0-2704 GCA_012270135.1 Brevundimonas sp.
ACCTGGAGGTGGTCCTGCAGTGCGCGATGGACCAGGCCCGCGCCCGCCGCTCCCAGACGGCGGCCGCCCTCGCCGAGGCCCTACGGCGGGTGCGCCCGGGCGCGCCGATCCGCGCCCCGACGGCGTCGACCCGCCGCCATCGCCCGGCGCTCAGCGAGGCCGACGCCGCGTCGATCCTCTCGCGGAAGGTGCGATGACCGTCGCCGTCGTTGGCGTAGATGAAGAAGGTCACCCCCAGCAGGCGGGCGTTGTTCCGGTCCTGCCGCTCGGCGCGAATGACCATCTGCCGGGTGTCGTCCCCCTCGCGGATCCAGACGGCTTCCGACGCGTCGTTCGAGCCGGACAGGCGGGCGCGCTCGCGCTGGAACAGACCGTCCGCCGACGCCGCGAGCGGACCCAGGGCGGTCACGGTGAGCGCTCCGAACAGGAAGGCCGCGCCCGCCGCGGGCAGGACGAACCGCCAGGCCGACAGTCCCGCCGCCCGCATGGCGATCAGCTCGCTGCGCCGGTTCAGGCCGACGAAGGCGGCGAGGGTGCCGAACAGGAAGACGAACGGCAGCAGCTGGATGATCACCTGCGGCGACTTCAGCAGCATCAGGCCGAGGATGCGCATGCCTGACAGGTCGACGTCCGACCCGACCCCGCGCGAGATCTCGACGAAGTCGATCAGCATGATCAGGGCGGCGATCACCCCGAGGGCGATGGCCAGGTAGCGCGCCTGCTGGACGAGCACATAGCGCTCGATCCGGCCCAGTCTCAGGGATGTCGGCGGGATGTCGGCGCTCACGCGAACCTCGCCTTCAGGCGGTCGTAGGCCGGCCATGACCGCCGCCGACGGGGCTTGAGCGCCCGGAACAGCAGGCGCAGGGCGATAACGGTCGCCGCGAGCGGCAGCAGGTACTGGAACACGTTCAGCCAGCCGTTCCAGGCGCTGGCGGCCACCACCCCGTAGCCGACGATGCGGATGGTCAGGAAGGCCGCCGCCACCTGGGCGATCCTGAGCCCATAGCCGGTCCGACTGAACTGGCCCCCGAGGATGGCCGAAAGGGCCATGGCCATGGCCAGCAGCGCATACAGGGGGGCGGACAGGCGCGAGTGCGCCTCGGCCCTGAGCTCGCCGGCGGAGCCGACCTGGTCAAGGTCCCGAGGCGAGGGGTTGAGCAACTGGGTGAGGTAGAGATCGGACGGCTTGTAGCGGACCGTATCCGTCACCTCGGAATACTGGCCGAGGGGCACGTCCTGTCGCCCGAAGGACAGGTGTTCGAGCACGCCCCGGCTGGAATAGCGCTGCCATGAGCCGTCGATCAGGGTCAGGATCGGTTCGCCGTCGATCCGCGAGAAACGGGCCTCGGCCGCGTCCCAGGTCGTCACCCGCTCGTCCCCGGCCTGGTAGATGAAGATGTTCTTCAGCAGGCCGTTCTGCTCGATCTGCTGGACATAGACCGTCAGCCCGTCGGGGCCCTGAACGAACCGACCTTCCTCGACCAGAAGGGCGGCGAGGTCGGTGCGGACGGCGAAGGCCTCGGCCCGCGCCTGCCGCTGCGCCCACGGCTGCAGGACGGTGGTCACGATCAGGGTCAGGACAGCGGCGATGGCGGCGATGCGCACGGCCGGCCGAATCGCCGACCAGCGGGTCACGCCGGAGGCGAAGACGGCGGTCAGTTCCTGCTCCCGCTGCAGTCGGGTGAGGGCGACCAGAGCCCCGACGAAAAGGCCGATCGGAACGATTACAGCCAGAAGCTGCGGTACGGCGAGCAGCGTGAGCTTGACCATGACCCAGACGCTCTGGCCCCGCTCTACAATAACCTCGAGTTGATCGAGGCTCTGGCTGAGGATGCCGATTCCGGCCAGCGCGGCGCACGCTCCGACGACCGGGCGGGCGATCTGGCGAAATAGATAGCCTTGAATCAGCGTCATAAGCGGAGGAAATCGCCCGTTGCAGGCGGCGGCGGGAACGCCTCTAATACACATCCCCGCGCACCGGCGACAGTCGCCCGCGCGCGTCACTGCAAGTACGACCGGGCCGTTCCATCCCGGCAGGAGTAGCCCATGAAGATCGAGTTCGTCGCGACCGCCAGCGGAGCCGAAGTGCTTGCGGTACTGGTTCACGAGGGGCGGGCCTTCCACGGCGAGGGCGCCGAACACGATACGGCCGCCTCCGGCGCGCTGACCCGCGCCATGAACGCCGGCCGCTTCAAGGGCGGCTCGAACAGCACCCTGGTGATTCCCGGCCCCGGCGGCGTCGACGCCGGTACGGTCGTGCTCACCGGCGCGGGCGATCCGGGCAAGTTCGACGATCTGGCGATCGAGACGGCGGCCGGCGCCGCCTATCAGGCCGTCAAGCTGTCGGGCGCGACCTCGCTGACGATCGATGGCCGCGGCCTGTCCGCCGCCCTGGCGGTCTTCTATCTCCACGCCGCCCGTGCGGCCGCCTACCGCTTCCTGAAATACCGCACCACGCTCAAGCCCGAGAAGACGCCGTCGATCGAGACGATCAAGGTCGTCGCCGTCGACGTGAAGGACGCCGAGGCCGCCTATGAAGGCCTGTCCGCCGTCGCCGCCGCCGTCGAATTTTCGCGCGATCTGGTCAGCGAGCCGGCCAACGTTCTCTATCCGGAAGAGTTCGCCAGGCGGGTCAAGGGTCTCGAGAAGCTCGGGCTTGAGGTCGAGGTCCTCGGCGAGAAGGAACTCGAGAAGCTCGGCT
>JAAXIW010000308.1:2714-4596 GCA_012270135.1 Brevundimonas sp.
CATGTAGAATCGCCTGCCCCCATGGTGGAAGGCGAGGCCGTCACGCTTCAAGTCTGGTATGGGGGTCAACCCGACGACGACCCCTACTGGGGCGGGATGTACTACGCCAGCGCCCTCGTGTACAACCTCGGCAGTGGCCTGACCTGCGACACCCGCCGCATCGCGAGCCACCCGTCGGAGGGCAAGGAGCCCACGAAGTGGGCCACCGGCGGCGCCGCCGCCGTCTCGGGCCTGATGCACGCGCTGGCCGGCCGCAAGGCGAAGGTCAACGCCATCGGCGTCATCGGCCTTGTCGAGAACATGCCCGACGGAAACGCCCAACGCCCGGGCGATGTGGTCATGTCGCTGTCGGGCCAGTCGGTCGAAATCCTCAACACCGACGCCGAAGGCCGCCTCGTCCTGGCGGATTGCCTCTGGTACACCCAGGAGCGGTTCAAGCCGAAATTCATGCTCGACCTGGCGACCCTGACAGGGGCCATGATCGTGGCGCTGGGCCTTGAATACGCGGGCGTCTTCTCGAACTCGGACGAACTGGCGAACAACTTCCTCGCCGCCGCGCCCAAGGTTGGCGAGAACGCCTGGCGGATGCCGATCCCGGACGCCTATGAGCGTCACATCGACAGCCCCATCGCCGACGTCAAGAACACCGGCAACGGCCGCGCCGGCGGCTCGATCACCGCCGCCCTGTTCCTGCAGCGCTTCACCAACGGCGTTCCGTGGGCGCACATCGACATCGCCCCGACGGCTTGGGTCAAGGACAGCAAGTCCCCGACCGTGCCGGACGGCGCCGTGGGCTGGGGTGTCCGCACCCTCGATCGCATGGTGGCCGACAGCTACGAGAGCTGACGGGATTTCCCCCGCCCGCCGGCGGGGGAGGCCTCTCCGGCGTTCAGGTCAGCCGCAGCTGAGGCGGACGACCGTCTGGCTGTCCGGGTCGATTTCTATGTTGAGGCGGTTGGGGCGCAGGTCCTGGGTCACCGGCTGGCCGGTTTCGTAGACGCGCCAGACAGCGCCGGTCGGCGCTGGCGGCCGGTCCGATCGGGCGCGGCCGATACAGTCCTGACGTTCGGCGGCGCCGCATTCGTCGGCCGGAACCGGCGTGGCGGGCGCTTCCGGCCCGGCGGGCGGCGCGGGCCGCGGCTCGGCCGGGGCCGGCGCGGCGGCCTCGCCCGTCGGCGTGGTCGAAGGCTCCTGTTCGGTGCAGGCGGCCAGCACCGCCGTGGCGGCGAGAGACATGAGGATCAGCCGCAATCCACCCTCCTGATGATGCCCGTGTCCTGGTCGAAGCGAACGTTGAGCCGGTCCGGCCGGTAGTCCTTGGTCGTCGGGCAGGTGGTGCAGACGACGCGGACGTTGGCGTCGGCCGGGAAGCTCACGGCGCCGACGTGCGATCCGATCAGGGATTGATTGGCCTCGGCGTCGCAGCGCCGGGCCATCGGTTCCGACGGCGTTTCCGGCATGGGCGCGCAAGACGCCAGGGCCAGCGCGCCGGCCGTCAGGACAAAGGCTCTCATCCGCATTTCACCTCCCGGATCACGCCGCTCGACTGGTCGTAACGGATGTTCAGCCGGGACGGAGTGTAGTCCATCGTCACCGGGCAGCTGGTGCAGGTCACGCGCCAGACTTCTCCGGGGGGCCGTGGCGGCAGCTCCGAGCGGTTCCGGCCGACGTAGCGTTGATAGTGGTCGGCGCGGCACTGGGAGGCGCCGTCGCCGGGCGGCATCGGCGCGGGTCCCGGCTCGACGGGCGCGCAGGCCGCGACCAGCAGGCCGGCGGCGGCGAGGCCGAGCAGATGGATGTTCATGGGCGTCTCCCCTGGCTTCAGCCGCAACGGACCTGTTCGACGATGTCGGTCTGGTCGTTGAGGAAGATGTTCAGCCGG
>JAAXIW010000023.1 GCA_012270135.1 Brevundimonas sp.
TCGCCGGTGAAATACTTGCCCGGGTAGGCGCTGAAATAGGTGTCGAAGAAGCGCTGGTGGTCGCCCCAGACGGTGCGCATCTGGCCCGGCCAGCTGTCAGTGATGCACAGATTGCCGGATGCCGCGCCTTCGAGGACCACGCCCTCTGCGTCGACCAGCTGGAGCTCGATCCCGGGCAGCGGCTTGGTCGCCGACCCCGGTTTCAGGTCCGTCGCGCCCGGCAGCGGCGATACGAGCACGCCGCCCGTCTCGGTCTGCCACCAGGTGTCGACGATGGGGCAGCGCCCCTCGCCGACGACCTCATGATACCAGCGCCAGGCCTCGGGATTGATCGGCTCGCCGACCGTGCCGAGCAGGCGCAGCGAGGCCCGCGACGTCGCCTTCACCGGCCCGTCGCCCTCGCGCATCAGGGCCCTGAGCGCCGTCGGGGCGGTATAGAAGATTTCGACCCTGTGCTTGTCGACCACCTGCCAGAACCGGCTGTGATCCGGATAGTTGGGCACGCCCTCGAACATCAGCGTCGTCGCGCCGTTGGCCAGCGGGCCGTAGACGCAATAGCTGTGGCCGGTCACCCAGCCGACGTCGGCCGTGCACCAGAACACCTCGCCGGGCCGGTAGTCGAAGACCAGCTCGTGCGTCCATGACGCCCAGAACAGATAGCCGCCCGTGGTGTGCAACACCCCCTTGGGCTTCCCGGTCGACCCCGAAGTGTAGAGGATGAACAGCGGATCCTCGGCCCGCATCGGCTCGCAGGGACAGTCGTCGGACACGCCGCGCTTGGCCTCGCCGTAGCGGACGTCGCGGCCCTCGACGATCGGGATGTCCGCATTGGTGTGCGAGACGATCAGAACCTTGTCCACAATGGCCCCGGCCGCCTTGTCCAGCGCCGCGTCGACATTGGCTTTCAGCGGCACCCGCTTGCCGCCGCGCAGGCCCTCGTCGGCGGTGATCACCACCTTCGAGCCGCAATCCTCGATCCGCCCCGACAGGCTGTCGGGCGAGAAGCCGCCGAACACCACCGAATGCACCGCCCCGATCCGCGCACAGGCCAGCATGGCTACGGCCGCCGCCGGGATCATCGGCAGGTAGATGGTCACCCGGTCTCCTTTCGCGACGCCCAGCCCCTTGAGCACATTGGCCATGCGGCAGACTTCGCGGTGAAGCTCGCTGTAGCTCAGCTTGCCGGACTGGGCCGGATCGTCGCCCTCCCAGATGATCGCGGTCTCGTCACCGCGCCTCTCCAGATGCCGGTCGAGACAGTTCCAGGCGACGTTCAGCACCCCGTCCTCGAACCAGCGGATGCGGAAGTCGGCCTTGTCGAACGAGACGTCCTTGACCTTCGACGGCGTCGTGAACCAGTCCAGTCGCTGCGCCTGCTCGCTCCAGAAGGCGTCCGGCGTCTCGCGCGCCGCCGTTCGCGCCGCCTCATAGCCGGCGGCGTTCATGCGGGCCCGCTGCGCCCATTCGGAGGGCGCGGGATAGAGGTCTGGCTGATCGGTCATGGCGGCGGATGCTGCCCCCGCCGCCGGTCGGGGTCAACGCGCCGACGCTCCGTTCAGGCGCCGGCCTTCGCCCCCGGACGCGACCGGCACCCCTCCAGCCAGCGGCCGAGGTTGGCGAACTCCTCGGGCGGGCGGTAGCGGACCAGTCGCGCGAAATCGAGCCCGACCACGGCGACGATGTCGGCGATGGTGAAGCGGTCCAGGGCCATGAACTCGCGGTCGGCCAGATGCCGGTCCAGCGTCTTCATGAAGCGCTCGGCCGCGACGCGATTGTATTCCGCCACCTGCGGCAACTGGGTCGCCTCCAGCGCCGCCAGAGCCGGGTGCGAATGGCGCACGCTGAGCATGATCGGATTGGCCAGATAGAACTCGGCCCGCCGCGTCCACATCTCGACCACCGCCTGCTCGCGGGCGTCATGGCCGAACAGGTTTGGCTCCGGGTACAGCGACTCCAGATAGCGCCCGATGGCGATCGATTCCGAGATCGTCGTGCCGTCGTCCAGCGTCAGCGACGGCAGGTGCGGCACGCCCACCCGCGCCCGGTACTCCGGCGTCTTGTGCTCCCCGGCGAGAATGTCGACCTCGATCACCTCGACGTCCTCGATGCCCTTCTCGGCCATCACCCAGCGCACCCGGCGCGGATTAGGGGCGCGGTGGGACGTATAGAGCTTCATCTCGACCTCCGTTGCTTGGCGAAGCGCTACAGGCCGAAGATGCGGCCCGGCAAGGCCCCGACCACGCTGGCCGCCATCAGGGTGGCCAGGAAGCCGGCGAACAGCGCCTTCCACACCATGCCCAGCACCTCCTCGCGCCGCTCGGGCATCAGCACGCTGAGACCCGTCACCGTAATTCCCACCGAGCCGATGTTGGCGAAGCCGCACAGGGCGTAGGTCAGCAGCATCCGGGTGCGCTCGCTGATCTCGCCCACCGGCACGGCGCCCAGTTCGATGAAGGCCTTGAACTCCGTCTGGGTCAGTTTGGTCCCCAGCAGCAGGCCCGCCTCGCGCGCGTCGGCCCACGACACCCCGGTCATCCACGCCACCGGCGCGAACACCCAGCTGAGCAGCCATTCGACGCTGATCTCCGGCCCGAACACCGCGCCGATCATCAGATTGACCAGCGCCACCAGCGCCACGAACACGATCAGGATGGCCGAGATGTTCAGCACCACCATCAGGCCGTCCGAGGTGCCCTTGACGATGGCGTCGATGGCGCTGTCGTACTTCAGGGCGGAGTCGTAGTCGGCATGCGCCCCGCCCTGCCCCGGCGTCTCGGGGATCATGATCCGGGCCAGCAATATGCCTGCCGGCGCCGAGACGATCGAGGCGACCAGCACATGGCCCGCCGCATTGGTCAGCGTCGGCCCGAGGATGGCGGCGTAGGCCACCATGGTCGAACCCGCCACCGTGGCCAGACCGACCACCATCATCAGGAACAACTCGGATCGGGTCAGCTTGTCCAGATAGGCCCGGATCACGATCGGGCTCTCGATCATGCCGAGGAATATGTTGGCCGCCACCGCCAGCGCCGAGGCTCCGCCCAGCCCCATGGTGCGCTGGAACAGAATGCCGAAGCCGTGGGTGATCCACTTCAGCACCTTCCAGTGCCACAGCAGGGCGGACAGGGCCGAGATCACCAGGATCAGCGGCAGGACCTGGAAGGCGAAGGTGAACAGGGCGCCCGCGTCGGTCACCCCATAGGGCTGGTCGCCCCCGGCCAGATAGCCGAACACGAACTGCGTCCCGGTCTGGGTGGCCCGGTTCAGGCCGTCGACCGCGCCGGTGATCGCCGCCAGAACGGCCTGCGAGCCCGGGATGGCGAACAGCGCGAGGACCAGCCCCGCCTGCACCGCGACGGCGCCGAGCGCCAGCTTCCACGGAAAGGCCCGCCGGTTCTCCGACAGCGCCCAGCAGGCCGCGACGATGACGACGAGCCCGAGCAGGCTCTGCAGGTTCAGGACGCTGAACATGGATGCATTTCCCCGGCCCGGCTCCCCGCCGGCCCCTGCTCCGTTGCCCGCCCCGCGCCCGGGAATGGCGAGCGGCGGGGTTCGGCGGCGGGGGCAACCTTCCGGCTCGCTGCCGTCGCCCCATCCCGACACGGGGCGCAACACGGACAGGGAGACGAGGAATGCGCAGGATTTCGACGGTCGGCCTTGGGCTGGTTCTGGCGACGACGTTCGCGGGCTGCAACGCACCCATCCACGAAGCCGGCTATTCGGATGCCTCGGTGGATATGGAGATCATCGCCCCGGCGCCGGCCGAAGCTCCCGCCGCCGCTGCGGACGCCGCCGCCCCGACTGCCTCTTCCGCTCCCGCCGGTTCCGGCGGTCCACAACCGCCGCCCACGCCTGCGCCCCAGGCCGCGCGTATCGCCTACGTCTACCGTTACGGCCTCGAACTTCCGGTCGCCCAGGTCCCGACCCTCGTGGCGCGGCACGAGAAGGCCTGCGCGGCCGCGGGGCCCGCCGTCTGTCAGGTTATCGGCTCCCGCTCCCAGCGTTATGGCCGCGACCAGCTGACCGCCCAGCTCGAGATCCGGGCCACACCCGCCTATGTCGCAGCCTTTCGCGCGCAACTGGGCGGCGACGCCGAACGGGCCGGCGGCCGTGTCGCGCAGCAGGCGACCGACAGCGAAGACCTGACCCGCGCCATGATCGACACCGAGGCCCGGGTCCGCGCGCTCACCACCCTTCGCGACCGGCTGCAGCAGTTGCTCGCCACGCGCAGCGGACCGCTGGACCAGTTGCTGGCCACCGAGCGCGAACTGGCCCGGGTTCAGGGCGAACTCGACGCCAACCGTTCGACGCTGGAAGCCATGCGCACCCGGGTCGCCACCTCGCGTCTGATCGTCGAATACACCGCCCTCGGGCAGCTGGCGCCCGACAGCGCCTTCCGCCCGGTCTCCGAGGCGCTTTCCAACGCCCTGGCGGTCTTCATGACCGGGATCGCGGCGCTGATCCTGTTCGTCGCGGGCGCGCTGACGTTCCTGATCGTCGTCGCCCCTCTCGTCTGTCTGATCCTGCGCTGGCGCCGCCGGATCCGCGCGGAGCGGCTGGCGGCGAAACGC
>JAAXIW010000375.1 GCA_012270135.1 Brevundimonas sp.
CCGGCCTGGCCCTGATCAAGGGCGGCGGCGCGGCCCTGCTGCGCGAGAAACTGGTCTGGGAGGCCTCGGCCCGCTGCCTCGTCATCGCCGACGCCGCCAAGGTGGTGAAGACCCTCGGCGCCTTCGCCCTGCCGATCGAGGTCGTCGCCTTCGGCCATAAGACCACGGCCAACCGCATCGCCGACGTCCTGGCCGACCATGACATCGCCATGCCCGCCCGCGTCCGGACCGCCGAGCGGGGCCTCGTCAGAACGGATGGCGGCAATCTGATCTATGACGCGAAATGCGGCGCCATCCACGACCCCGCCCGCCTCGCCGACGACCTCAAGCTGATCACCGGCGTGGTCGAACACGGCCTGTTCCTCGACCTCGCCGACGAGGCCATCATCGGCACGGACGGCGGCGTGGAGCTGCTGACCCCGTAAGGGGAGCTACTCCTCTTCCCCCGCCTCGGCGGCGCGCGCCTGCTGGTGCGCCTGATAGATCGAGTCCGCGATCTCCGTCGTCCCCGCGTGCAGGTTCTTCCGGGTGCGTTCGGCGTCGTAGAGGCCGCGCAGATAGGCCGTGTCCCATTCCGTCAGCCCGTCCGCCGTCTCGGGCGCCTCGAACACGTTCAGGATCGAGGCGTAGCGGCTGGTGTCCGCCTCGGGATCGATCTGGGCCAGGGTGACCATGGCCACATAGTCCGCCAGCTGCTGGCCCGAGACGCCGTCCAGCTGGTCGATGTCGAGAATCACCACGGTGCGGAAGATGTAGTCGACGATCTGGGTGCTCAGCCGCGAGGCGGCGAAGGTCGAGATGACGGGAGCGTAGTCCTCCGGCGACTGGCACGGGTCCCGGCACTCGCCCGGAATGCGGGTCGCGCGCTCCCCGGTCTCGGAGTTCGCGGGCATGCTGACCTGCCACCAGCGCACCGGCGTATCGGCGTTCACGAAAGCCTCCAGGGCGGCGCCGCCCCGGTCCATGCCCGAACCGCCCATGCGGAAGGCCCGGCGCCGTTCCTCCGTCAGCTGCCGCGCCAGCCCGTCGGGATCGTCGCTGGCGATGATGATCACATTGGGCGCGCAGCCCGGTTCGCCCGGGATGACGCCGAGGTCTTCCGCCACCGTCGAGACCCGGTCGACGATGTACTGGGCCGGTTCGGTCCGCAGATTGGCCACGCCGATGCAGATGCGGTCGTCCCAGCGGGCGATGCCGCGGCGACGGTTGGGCGCGGCGACCTCGTCGACGAACGAGCGGATCAGGGAGTCCAGCGGGCGGCCGGTGACCTCGACCTCGCCCAGGTCGACCGGGGCCGGATCGGCGGGCTGCGACTGCGGCGGCGGATTCTGGGGCGGGGTCTGCTGCGGGACCGACGCCGGCGCGACGGCAAGCAGGGCGGCGAGGGCGAGGGCAACCATAAGTCACATCCTTGGGCGACGTTCGCCTCGACTATGCGCCCGTTTGGGGGCCGGTCAAGCGCGCCGATCCGGCCACGCCGCCCTTGCCGCTCCGGACCCCGGCCCCTAAGTCGGGCGCCTCTCTCCTTCTGCCCCCAGCGCGCCGTCCGGGCGCGGATCGGAGCCTCGCCGAATGGCCGACCACGACTACGACCTCTTCGTCATCGGCGCCGGCTCCGGCGGCGTCCGCGCCGCCCGCCTGACCGCCCTCGGCGGCAAGCGCGTCGCCATCGCCGAGGAGCACCGCGTCGGCGGCACCTGCGTCATCCGCGGCTGCGTGCCCAAGAAATTCATGGTCATGGCCTCCGAGGTCAGCCACGCCCTCGAGATCGCCGAAGGCTACGGCTGGTCGTTCGACAAGGCCGAGTTCGACTGGCCCACCTTCCTCGAGGCCAAGGATGTCGAGATCGCCCGCCTGTCCGGCATCTACGCCGCCAACCTCGGCAAGGCCGGCGTCGACCTGATCCATGGCCGCGCCGTGCTGAAGGACGCCCACACGGTGGAGATCGCCGGCAAGGGCGAGGGGGGCAAGCCCCTGATCGTCACCGCCGACAAAATCCTGGTCGCCACGGGCGGCCGTCCGTGGGTTCCTGCGGACCTGCCGGGCGTCGAACACGCCATCACCTCGGAAGAAGCCTTCCACCTGCCGGAACTGCCCAGACGCATCCTGATCGCCGGCGGCGGCTATATCGCGGTCGAGTTCGCCGGCATCTTCGCCGGACTCGGCGTCGAGACCACCCTGATCTACCGCGGCCCCAACATCCTGCGCGGCTTCGACGACGACGTCCGCGCCCACCTCGCCAACGAGATCGAGAAGCGCGGGGTCAAGGTCATCCTCGGCTGCCAGCACAAGTCGCTGGAAAAGACCGCCACCGGCATCGTCAACCACCTCGAGAACGGCATGAGTCTCGAGACCGATGTGGTCATGTTCGCCACCGGCCGCGTCCCGCACGTCAAGGGGCTCGGCCTCGAGAAGGCCGGGGTGAAGATTGACGATAACGGAGCCATCTGCGTCGACGCCTTCTCGAAGACCAGCGCCGACAACATCTGGGCCATTGGTGACGTCACCGACCGGATGAACCTGACCCCCGTCGCCATCCGCGAGGCCGTGGCCTTCCACGAGACCGTCTTCCGGAACAATCCGCAGCATTTCGACTACGAGGCCGTGGCCACGGCCGTCTTCAGCCAGCCGCCGGTCGGCGTCGTCGGCCTCAGCGAGAGCGAGGCCCGCCACTCCTGCCCCGGCGAGGTCGACGTCTACGTCACCCGCTTCCGGCCGATGAAATACGCCTTCACCGGCTCGGACGAGCGCATGCTGATGAAGCTGGTGGTCGACGCCCAGAGCCAGAAGGTCGTCGGCGTCCACATTGTCGGCCCCGAGGCGCCCGAGATGATCCAGCTCGCCGCCATCGCCGTGAAGGCCGGCCTGACCAAGGCCCAGTGGGACGCCACCTGCGCCGTCCATCCCACCATGGCCGAGGAACTGGTCACCCTGAAGGAAAAACAGTCCCCCGACGCCCGCGCGGGGTAGGGGGCGCTCTCACGAACCGGAAAAACCTCATGCGTCACAACGGTTCATTGTCCACAGCCTGCGGCCAGCCTATCTTGCGGCCATGAGCCGCTGGACGCCCGAGAGCTGGAGAACCAAACCCGTCGTGCAGATGCCGACGGACTATCCGGACACGGTCGCCCTGCAGCGCGTCGAGGACGAGCTGCGCACCATGCCGCCGCTGGTCTTCGCCGGCGAGGCGCGGCGCCTGACCGCCAAACTGGCCCAGGTCGAGGCTGGAGAGGCCTTCCTGCTCCAGGGCGGCGACTGCGCCGAGAGCTTCAAGGAGTTCTCGACCGACAACATCCGCGACACCTTCCGCCTGATCCTGCAGATGGCCGTGGTCCTGACTTTCGCGGGCCGCAAGCCGGTGGTGAAGGTCGGTCGTATCGCCGGCCAGTTCGCCAAGCCGCGCTCCTCCTCGCTGGAGACCATCGGCGACCAGACCCTGCCCAGCTACCGGGGCGACATCATCAACGGCATGGGCTTCACGCCCGCCGAGCGGGTCCCGGACCCGCAGCGGCTGATCCGCGCCTACAACCAGTCGGCCTCGACCCTGAACCTGCTGCGCGCCTTCGCCGGCGGCGGCTACGCCGACCTCTACAACATCCACCGCTGGACCATGGGCTTCGCGGCCGACAGCGCCTACGGCGCCAAATATCGCGACCTGGCCGACAAGATCACCGAGGCCCTGGCCTTCATGGAGGCCGTCGGCGTCAATCCCGAAAGCCATCCGGACCTCAGCCGCGTCGAGGTCTTCACCAGCCACGAGGCCCTGCTGCTCAACCTCGAGAGCGCCCTGACCCGCCTCGACGGGGCCACCGGCGAATGGTTCGACACCTCGGCCCACATGGTCTGGATCGGCGAGCGCACCCGCCAGCTGGATGGCGCCCACATCGAGTTCGCGCGGGGCATCCGCAACCCGATCGGCCTGAAATGCGGCCCGACCATGGAGGCGGACGATCTGCTGGCCCTGATCGACGTGCTCAATCCCGACAATACCCCCGGCCGCCTGACCCTGATCGGCCGCTTCGGAGCCGACAAGGTCGGCGACCGCCTGCCGCGCCTGATGAAGGCGGCGAAGGAGCACGGCAAACGCGTGGTCTGGTCGATAGACCCGATGCACGGCAATACCCTGAAGGCCGGCAACGGCTTCAAGACCCGGCCCTTCGAGCGCATCCTCGCCGAGGTCCGGGGCTTCATCGACGTGGCCGAGGCCGAGCGGGTTCACCCCGGCGGCGTCCATCTCGAGATGACCGGCCAGAACGTCACCGAATGCCTCGGCGGCGCCCAGGCCCTGACCGAAGACGACCTGTCCAGCCGCTACCACACCCACTGCGACCCGCGTCTCAACGCCGATCAGGCGCTGGAGCTGGCCTTCCTCGTCGCCGAACGGCTCAAGGCGGGCCGACGCTCGCAGTCCGAGGCGGCCTGAGATGGAGGGCGTCGGACGCCCCGAGGGCGACGACGCACCGGGCCGCTGCGCCTATCAGGGCGCGCCCGGGGC
>JAAXIW010000309.1 GCA_012270135.1 Brevundimonas sp.
TCAGGGCCGCCATGCCCTCCAGCTAGCCGGAGCCTTTCCAGTAGGGCGCGTCGTACATCGTGGCTGGATCGAGCGCCGCCTCGTCTCCGGGCTTGCGCTGGTGCTGCTTCGGGAAGGGCGGTTCGGGATAGTCGCGGGCGCCGGCCTGCACCGCGCCCTCGCTTCCTGAACCACCGGCTTCCGGGGCCTTCGCATCGATACGGGCCTGAATCTTCCGCTCGTGATCGGCGATGGTTTCGGCGCGGTGTTCAAAGCGGTCGTCCATGGTCGGCTCCTGTCTCGACGGTCGAAGACAAAGTCGATGGAGCGGCCGGGTGTTCCCGGGCATTGTACCGGCGCGGATGGAGGAAAGGGCGATGCCCGAGGTCGATGTGGAGGCGTTGGGCGCGGCGGCCGGGCCCATGCAGGCGTGGGTTCTGCCGGCGCTGCTCGGCCTGGGACTGGCCTCGGCGACGGGGCTGCGAACCTTCCTGCCGCTGCTGATGCTGGCGCTGGCGGCGCGGTTCGAGGTGTTCGACATCCAGCTGATCGAGCAGATGGACTGGCTGGTGTCCTGGCCCGCGATCGCGGCGCTGGGCGTGGCGACCACGGCGGAATTTCTAGGCGACAAGATTCCGGCCATAGACCACGGACTCAACGCCCTGGGCTACATCACCCGGCCCGTAGCCGGCGCTGTCGCGGCGGGCAGCGTCTTCTGGGCCGTCGACCCGGCCATGGCGGCGGTGGCGGGCCTGATCGTCGGGGCCCCGGCGGCCCTGGCCTTCAATGCGGCCCAGACAGGGGTCCGGGTGGGTTCGACGACGACCACCGGCGGGCTGGGCAACCCGATCGTGTCGCTGATCGAGGATGTGGCGGCCTTCGCGACCGTAATCGTGGCCTTCCTGGCCCCGATCCTGATTCCGCTGGTCTTGCTGGTGCTGGCGGTGGTGGTTTTCCGCCTGGCGCGCCGCATCCGCGAGCGCCGGACAGCGCGGCCAGCCTAGAGGGTGCGGCTGACGATGGCTTTCAGGGTTTCGGCCTTGGCCGGCAGATCGGCGGACAGGCGTCCGGCGAGTTCCCGTGCGCCGACCGGATAGGCCTCGCCTCCGTCTGCGATCTCCTTGGCCATCCGCGAGGCTTCCAGCAGCACACGCTCCAGGGCCTCCACCTGTTCGACGGCCAGGGCGCGGGCCTCCATCTGCAGGCGTTTGACCCGCTCGGTGGTCGATTCCGGGGTTCGCATCAGGTCGTAGATTTCCGCATCGCCGGGAACGAGACGCAGATCAGGCCTGGAAGTCGGACTGTTGGGCATGGCATACTCCTGCCAAGCCGAATGCGAAGCCGCGCCGCTCCGTTCCAGCCCGGCGGGGCAAATGCGCGACAACCGGCGGCGGTGTGTTTCTGTTGCATCACGAGGGCGGCGCCGGAGCGGAGGCGCTCGTTCAGGCCGCTTCCGTGCGCTGTTCCATGCGGGCCTCGGCTTCGCGAACGGCCTCGACGGCGCGGTCGACCACCTCCAGGCCGGCGCCAGACCTGGTCGCCTCGACAGTGAGGATACGGCGAAAGGCGCGCGCGCCCGGCCGGCCGTGCATCAGCCCCAGCATGTGCCGGGTCATGGCCGGGAGGTGCACGCCGTCCGCCAGACGCGCGGCCATATAGGGGCGGTAGCGTTCGATCGCGTCGAAGGCGTCGGTATCGGGGGTATCGGTTCCGAACAGTCGCCGGTCCGCCTGGCCGAGAATAGCGGGCTCGTGGTAGGCGGCGCGGCCCAGCATGACCCCGTCGAGCTGCACGCCGTCCGCTGCGTCCAGGTGGGCTTCGGCCTCCCCCAGCGAGGCGATGCCGCCGTTTATGCTGACGGAGAGGTGCGGTCGCTCGCGCTTCAGTCGACGCACGAGCCCGTAGTCCAGTGGCGGCACGTCACGGTTTTCCTTGGGCGACAGGCCCTGCAGCCAGGCCTTGCGGGCATGGACGACGAAGACCTCGACCCCGGCCGCGGCGCAGGCGTCGACGGTTTCGAACAGGGAGATGTCAGGGTCCTGGTCATCGACGCCGATCCGGCATTTGACGGTGGCCGGAACCGAAACGGCTTCCCTGATCGACGCCATGCAGTCCGCCACCAGCGCCGGCTCGCGCATCAGACAGGCCCCGAAGCGGCCGGACTGGACCCGGTCCGACGGGCAACCGACGTTCAGATTGATCTCGTCGTAGCCGAAAGCCTCGCCGATGCGGGCGGCCTCCGCCAACTGGACCGGATCGGAGCCGCCGAGTTGCAGGGCGACCGGATGCTCGACCGGGTCGAAGCCCAGCAGCCGCTCACGGTCGCCATGGATCACGGCCGGGGCGGTGACCATCTCGGTATAGAGCAAGGCGCGGGACGTGAGGGCGCGATGGAACGCCCGGCAGTGCCGGTCGGTCCAGTCCATCATCGGCGCGATCGAGAGGCGACGGTCCATCGGGCGCGCTCCATACACCGAAGTCGGCGCCGAGGCGAACCGGCGTCGATCAGGCGCGGGCCTTCTCGCGTTCGTCGTCCTCTTCCAGCGCCTCGGCTGCTTCCTCGTTGAGAGCCGTGCCCTCCCGGCTGGGTTTGATGTAGGGCTCGGGCCGGGTGGTGGCGACGTTGCCGCGCATCAGCGACCGGCCGCCCGTGATGCCCTCGACCAGCTGGATCGACAGCCGCTGCTCGTCGCGGCGGCGGACGTCCTCGATCGTCTCGCTCGCTTCTTCGGCCGAAAAGCCGAGATCGATGAGGACCTGTTCGCTAAAGACCAGCGCCGACTCGAACGTTTCCCGGATCTGATATTCGACGCCGGCCTGGATCAGCCGGATAGAGTGGCCGCGATCGTAGGCGCGGACGAACAGTTTGGTCAGCGGGAACTCCGATTTGACCAGCTCGACGATGCGGTCGGCGGTTTCCTGTTTGTCGACGCAGACGAGGATGGTCTCGGCCTCGCTGGCGCCCGAGGCGTGCAGCACGTCGAGGCGCGCGCCATCGCCATAATAGACCTTGAAGCCGAAATTGCCGGCCGCCTGAATCATCTCCACGTCCAGGTCGATGATGGAAACGTCCACGTCGCGGGCCAGCAGGGGTTGGGACACAACCTGGGCGAAACGGCCGAAGCCGATGATCAGAACCCGCTCGCGCAGGCCGTCCGCGTGATCAACGCCGTCAGCGGCGTCGGGGTCGAGCGTCGAGGCCGGCATGAAACGGCCCACCGCCATGGTGGTCAGGGGCGTCAGCACCATCGACAGGATGACGATGGCGGTCATCGAGGCCGAGACCCGGGCGTCGAAGATGCCCGCCGACAGGGCGGCGGCGAAGAGGACGAAGGCGAACTCGCCGCCCTGGGCGAAGAGGGCCGCGCGCTCGACCGCCTCGCGCTCGCCGTGACCGAACAGGCGGGCCACGCCGTAGATGGCCACCGCCTTGACCGCCATGAAGGCTAGGACGCCGCCGAGAATGACCTCCCAGCGGGCGGTGACCACGCCGACGTCCAGCGACATGCCGACGCTGAGGAAGAACAGGCCGAGCAGGATGGCCCGGAAGGGTTCGACGTCGGCCTCCAGCTGATGCCGGAACACCGACTCCGACAGCAGGACACCGGCGAGGAAGGCGCCCATGGCCATCGACAGCCCGCCCATGTCCATCAGCCAGGCGGCGCCGGCGACCACCAGCAGGGCGGCGGCGGTCATCACCTCACGGCCGCCGTAGCGGGCGAGAACGCGGAACACCGGGTTCATCAGATAGCGGCCGGCGAGGAAGACCACGGCCACGGCGCCGACGGCCAGGCCGATGGTCTGCCAGATCGGCGGAACGGTCTCGTCCCCGAGGCCCATCGCCCCGGCGATCACGGCCACGGCGGCCAGAAGGGGGACGATGGCGATGTCCTCGAGCAGCAGGATGGAAACGCCGCGCTGGCCCCTCGGCGTGGCCAGTTCGCCGCGCTCTTCCAACGTCTGCATGATGACGGCGGTGGAACTGAGCACGAAGCCCATCGCCGCGACGAAGGCCACCGGGACCGGGAGGCCGGCGGCCATGCCGGTCAGGGTCAGCAGCAGGCCGGCGGCGGCGACCTGGGCCGCGCCGAGCCCGAAGATGTCGCGCTTGAGCTTCCACAATCGGGAGGGCCGCATCTCGAGGCCGATGATGAAGAGGAAGATGACGACACCGAACTCGGCGACGTGGAGAATGACCTCCGGCTCGTCGAACAGGCCTATGCCCCACGGACCGATGGCCAGGCCGGCGGCGAGATAGCCGAGCACGGAGCCGAGGCCGAGGCGCCGGAACACCGGCACCGCCACGACCCCCGCCGCCAGCAGGGCCGCCACATGGCCCAGATCCAGTCCACCCGCCGCTTCCGCCATGTCCGTGCCCCGTCAGCCTTCGCGGATCATAGTGGGGGCGGGCGCGCGCAAGCGCCAGTGGGCGTCCATCGCCGCCGTCAGACCTCGTCAGACGACCCGCGGCCCGTTTGGGCGGAGGATGACCTGATGCAGACTGACCCCAAA
>JAAXIW010000021.1 GCA_012270135.1 Brevundimonas sp.
CTCCCCGACGGACCGGCCGACGGCGTTCTGTCGGCCATTCTGGCCTGCGGATTCGACCAGGAGGATCCGGTAGGCGGCGCCACCACCCCGCAGGATCTCGCGCGGGCCGCCGCCGCCCTGACCGACGCGGCCCGGCCGCTGACCGTTCCGGTGATCGCCGGCGACGTCCTTCACCTCGCGTTCGCCGACCCGGCCGAGGCGTCCGCGGCGGCCGGCCTGATCGGCGCCGCCTTCGGGGGGAACGCGCCCCGCATCGCCGGCTGCTACGGAGTCGTCCGGAGGTTGGAAAACCCGTTCGGCGGGCCGCCCGCGCTCGTCGGCCCGGCCGCCGGACTGGCGCCCGACCTGCTGGCCTCGACCCCGGCGGGCGCGATCCATGTGGGCGAGGGGTTCGCGGCCGCCCTGCACAGCTGGAGCGACTCCGCGGCCGAGACGGCCTATGTCGGCGACCTGACGAGGGCCGGCGAGGTGATCAGCCTCTACGCCCTGGCGCCGGCCGGCCGCTAGACGACCAGCTCCTCGAGCCTCTGGGCGGCGACGATGACCAGGGCGTCCTCGTCGCGCCGCACGATGCCCCGCCGTTCGAGGGCGCTGACGGCGCGGGACACGGTTTCGCGCGTGCTCTGGACCCGGACGGCCAGGGCGGCGTGGACGGGGGCCGGCCGGATGGCGGTCCCGTCGCCGAGGCGCGCCAGCCGCAGGAGTTCGGCATAGACCCGGCCCGGCGCCGACAGGGTCGTCCGGTCGACCATCCGGGCGCTGGCGCCGCGCAGCTGTTCCAGCAGCGAGCGGACCAGCAGCAGGCTCAGCGAGCGGTGCCGGTCGAGCAGCATCATGAAATCGGTCGACGACAGGCAGGCGGCCCGGGTCGGGTCGGCGGCCACGACATCGGCCTCGGCGGGCGGGGCGTCGATCGCGGCCACGGCGCCGAAGAAGTCTCCGGTGCGGTATTCGTGGACCAGCACCATCTGACCGTCGAGCCCATAGACAAGAGCCTGGGCCCGGCCCGCCACGACGAGCCAGGCGTGGCCGAGGCGGTCGCCGTAGCGCAGGATCACCGCCCGCGCCGGATACTGGCGCGCGACCGCATGCGCCGCGATGGCCGCTCCGACCTCGCCGGAGCAGCCGAGCGCGGCGCGGATGTCCTCCTGCAGTTCGGTCGGCTCGATGGTCATGGACGCTCCACCCGGACGGTCGCGGCGCAGCGTCCCGGAAATCGCCGGACGGCGCAACGGCCCGTCAGTCGGCCGTCAGGACGTCGCGGTCGCCCGGACCCGCGGCGGGATCGGGCGGCGCGGCGAGATCGCCCGGACGCGAACCGAGCGCGGCCTTCAGCGCGTCGCGGTCCAGTTCGCCCTCCCAGCGCGCCACCACGAGGGTGGCCACGGCGTTGCCGACGAAATTGGTCAGGGCCCGGCACTCGCTCATGAAGCGGTCGATGCCGAGGATCAGCGCCATGCCGGCGATCGGCACGGTGGGCACCACGGCCAGGGTGGCCGCCAGGGTGATGAAGCCGGCCCCGGTGATGCCGGCCGCGCCCTTTGAGCTGAGCATGGCCACGAGCAGCAGCAGGATCTGGTCCTGCAGGCTGAGATCGATGTTCATGGCCTGGGCGATGAACAGGGCCGCCATGGTCATGTAGATATTGGTGCCGTCGAGATTGAAGGAATAGCCGGTGGGCACGACCAGGCCGACGACCGAGCGCGCGGCGCCGGCTGTCTCCATCTTCTGCATCAGGCTGGGCAGGGCCGCCTCGGAGGAGGAGGTGCCCAGCACCAGCAGCAGTTCCTCCTTCAGATAGGCGATCAGCCGGAAGATCGAGAAGCCGTTGAACCAGCACACCAGGCCCAGCACGACCAGGACGAAGACCAGCGAGGTCAGGTAGAAGGTAGCGATCAGGGCGGCGAGATTGGCGATCGCGCCCAGCCCGTAGGCGCCGATGGTGAAGGCGAACGCTCCGAAGGCGCCGACCGGCGCCGCGCGCATCAGGATGGCGACCAGCTTGAACATGATCTGGCTGAGGGCGTCGAGAGCCCTGTGCACGGGCGCGGCGGCGTCGCCGACCATGGCCATGGCTACGCCGATCAGGATGGCCACGAACAGGGGCTGCAGGATGTTGCCCTCGGCGAAGGCGCTGACCAGGGTGGTGGGGATGATGCTGGTCAGGAAGCCGACGATGGTCGTCTCGTGCGCGGCGGAGGCGTAGGAGGCCACGGCGCCGGCGTCGAGCGTGGCCGGGTCGATGTTCAGGCCCCGCCCCGGCTGGACCACATTGGCGATCACCAGACCGACGATCAGGGCCAGGGTCGAGAAGACCAGGAAATAGCCGAAGGCCTTGGCCGCGACGCGACCGACCCTGGCGAGGTCGCGCATGCCGGCGATGCCGGTGGCGATGGTCAGGAAGATCACCGGGGCGATGATCATCTTCACCAGCTTGATGAAGGCGTCGCCCAGCGGCTTCAGGTTCGTCCCGAGCTCGGGCCAGAAATGGCCGACGGCGCCGCCGGCCAGAATGGCCAGCAGGACCCAGAAATACAGGGTGCGGTAAAATGGACGACGCGCGACGGGCGCCCCGTCGGCCGGCGTTGATTGAATCACCCTGCCCCTCCCGTGAACCCGGGGGGCTCCGATCCTGCGTCGCTGACCAGCGCGGCGACCGACCCCCGTCATGGCTATCTGTGCGGGAATTTGCCGGGCGCGTCATGCGCCGATTTCAGCCCGCGACGCGGGTCCCGCCCCCTAGTCCAGCCCCAGCAGCCAGCGATCCAGCCGAACCGCGCGGATGGTGGCGCCCGGGAGAGTCTCGTTCAGAGCGGCGCGATGACTCATGATCCAGTTGAGACAGCTCAGCCGGCTGTCGAACGGATCAAACTCGTCGCGGCTGGCCTGCAGCGTCTCGCAGTTCACGACATAGCGCGAGCCCCGGCGGCTGCCCGGCGCGCCCGGCCAGTCACGCGCCGGAGAGACGACCGCGGGAATCCCCCAGGTCTTCCGGACATCGAGGCCGTCGACCTCGCTGAGGTGCATGGGCGACCTCCCTCGGCCAGCGGCCCGGCCCTGACGCCGATGCGCCGGGGCCGGGCCTGCTCAGGTCATGCCGCCGCGCCCGGACGGGCCTTGCGGGGCAGGTCGAAGCGGTCGGCGTTCATCACCTGGGTCCAGGCCGAGACGAAGTCGCGGACGAATTTCGCGCCGGCGTCGGCCGAGGCGTAGACCTCGGACAGGGCCCGCAGCTGCGAATTGGAGCCGAAGACCAGATCGGTCCGCGTGGCGGTCCACTTCTCCTCGTCGGTCTTGCGGCAGGTTCCGACGAAGACCTCGTCGCCGCGGTCGTCGACCTCCTTCCAGGCCGTGCCCATGTCCAGCAGATTGACGAAGAAGTCGTTGGTCAGCTGTCCCTTTCGGTCGGTCAGGACGCCGTGAGGACTGTCGTCGTGGTTGACGCCCAGGACCCGCAGGCCGCCCACCAGCACCGTCATCTGCGGGGCGGTAAGGCCCAGCAGCTGCGCCCGGTCGATCAGCACCTCCTCGGTCGGCACATTGTAGCGGACGCCGAGATAGTTGCGGAAACCGTCGATCCGCGGCTCCAGCACAGCGAAGCCATCGACGTCGGTCTGTTCGGCGGTCGCATCGGTCCGGCCGGGCGTGAATGGAACCTCGATGGTCTGGCCCGCGGCCTTCGCCGCCTGTTCGATGCCGACGGAGCCGCCCAGCACGATCAGGTCGGCGATCGAGACATTGGCCCCGGACGCCGCCTTGATATCCTCATAGACCTTGAGAACCCGGGCCAGCTTGCCGGGCTCGTTGACCTTCCAGTCCTTCTGGGGCGCCAGCCGGATACGGCCGCCGTTGGCGCCGCCGCGGTGGTCCGAGCCGCGATAGGTCGAGGCCGACGCCCAGGCCGTCCGCACCAGATCGGCGACCGTCAGGTCCGACGCCGCGATGCGGTCCTTGAGCGCCTTGATGTCGGCGTCGGTGAGCGCCGGGCCGGTGTGCGCCGGAACGGGGTCCTGCCAGATCAGGTCCTCGGCCGGGACTTCCGGCCCGAGGTAGCGGGCCTTGGGTCCCATGTCGCGGTGGCACAGCTTGAACCATGCCCGGGCGAACTGGTCGGCGAAATAGGCGGGATCGGCCCGGAATTTCTCCATGATCTTGCGGTAGTCCGGGTCGACCTTGAAGGCCATGTCGGCCGTCGTCATCATGGTCGGCACCTTCTTGCCCGGCGTATGCGCCGCCGGGGCCAGGGTTTCGTCCGGGTTGCCGACCGGCTGCCATTGCTTGGCGCCCGCGGGCGAGCGGACCAGCTCGTACTCGTGGTCCAGCAGCATGTCGAAATAGGTCATGTCCCAGGTGATGGGCGTCGGCGTCCAGGCACCCTCGATGCCCGAGGTGATGGTGTGGTCGCCCATCCCGCTCTCATGGCCCGACACCCCGCCCATGCCCTGCTGGGCGATGTCCGCGCCTTCGGGGCTGACCCCGACCTTGGAT
>JAAXIW010000292.1 GCA_012270135.1 Brevundimonas sp.
GTGCTGCGGACGTACAGGTTGGTCCACTTCAGTTCGTGATCCGGCACGGTCAGCGAAATGCCGCCGAGCAGGTTCAGGCGGATGTCGTTCTGGTTGGACTCGAAGGCCTTGCTGGTCACCGGGACGAGCACATCGCCCGAGAACTGCGATTCCTCCTGGAAGCCGCTGCGCAGGCTCCAGTCATTGCTGTAGCCGGCCACGCCGAACAGGCCGAGCGTGCCGAGGCTGCTGTCGCTGGACAGACCGCCGGAAACGTCGAAGCCGAAATTGACCGGGTTGGTTTCACGCTGCAGCAGGCGCAGGGGCGCATTGACCAGCGAATGGCCCATGGCCTGCAACTGCTGCGGGTCGAAATTCGCGCCGTTGATCTGCCGGCCGGTTTCGAAGGCGAGGTTGATCAGGCCGGGAACATCGCGCGTGCCATCATCGAAGCCGGTGAAGTCGGTGCGCGATCCGTAGTAGATCAGGCCGTCCTTGTTCGTGGTTTCGGTGGTGCCGCCGACCGAGGCCGAGAAGTTGAAGAACGGCTCGCTCGGCGCGTCGACGGTGCGCAGGTCGATGATGCCGCCCCCGAACTCACCGGGGAAATCAGCCGAATAGGTCTTCTGGACGGTGACGCTTTCCAGAACGTTGGACGGGAACAGGTCCAGCGGCACGACGCGCTGCAGCGGTTCCGGGCTGGGCAGGGAGGAGCCGTTCAGCAGGGCCGACGAATAGCGCTCGCCGAGGCCGCGCACATAGATGAAGCGCCCCTCCACCACCGTCAGGCCGGTGACCCGGGTCAGAGCCGCGGCGGCGCTGGAATCGCCGGTCCGTTCCAGGTCCTCGCTGGTGAGGAAGGCGGCGACCTCCGAGCTTTGCCGGTTCGGTTCCGGGATGTATCGGCCCAGGACGACGACCTCACCCAGGGATTCGGTTTTCGGTTCCTGTGATTCCTGTGGGGGCGGGTGGCCGGCAGGGGCGGTGGTGGGCTGCGAGTGGGCGGAGGCCCTGCCCGGCGCGAGCAACGCGCTGGTGGCGAGCAGGAGCCCGGTAAGGGTCAGGGGAGCGGTCTTCATGATCTGCGCCTTGGAGAGTTTCAACGGACGGGGCGAAAGCCGGCGGCGGCTCGCGGGAGCCGCCGCCGGGCATCCGTCGTCAGCAGGTCGCGCCGGAGGTCAGGCCGCAGGTCCAGCCCTGCCACCAGGTGTCGGCGGCGTTCTGGACGGCGCCGATGTAGGTCGTGGCCGTGAAGAAGGCGTAGGCCGCCGGGGCGTTGGCGACCGGGACCGCGGTCTCGTTGGCGCCGTTGATGAAGGTCAGCACCTGGTTGCTGAGGCTGGTGCCCGAGGCCGGGGCGGTCAGGGTCGAGGTTCCCGCGGCCGTGTTGTTGGCGCCGGCGGTGAAGACCGTCTGCGACTGCGCCGCGTTGTTCGGCCGGTAAGAGATGCCGCACGACATGAACACCGAGTTGAAGGTCGGGAAGCTCGTGACCGTGTCGGCGTCGGCGATGTCGAGGCAGCCGGCCTGCGAGCCCGCCACGCTGGTGAACACCGAGTTGATCACCGTCGCGTCCGTGCCCGTGTCGAAGTGGGCGACGGTGTGGGCGTTGGTCGGCGAGTTGCGGCCGACGATCGTGAAGTTGGCGATCTTCGGCTGCGACACATAGCGGCTGGCGAGGGGCGTCGAGGCCGGCGCCGACGAGAACTCGAAGCCGGCGCTGCGGCTCGTGGCGTTCGGCGGCCGCTGGGTGACGATGCCGAACTGGGCCCCGCCGCGCCAGCCGGTGTCGGTGTCCAGGCCGTCGTCATCGGCGCCGGTGATCACGATGCGGCGCAGATTGACGTTGCCGCCGAAGATTTCGATGCCGTCGTCCGAGCTGTTGTGAACCTGGACGAACTCGACCGTCGTGCCGGAGCCGACGCCGGCCATGGTCAGGCCCTGCAGCTCGTTGCCGGGCGAAATCTCGAAGCCCGAGTATTTGATCTGCACATAGCGGATGCGGCCCGAGTTATCGGTCGGGGTGTTGCCGCCGTAGAAGGCGCTGGTCCCCTCGACGGTGCCGGTGCAGGTGACCGGGGCGGTCAGCTGGCAGTTGGCCTGGGGCGCGCGGCCGGCGATGACGAGGCCGCCCCACTGACCCTGCGAGGTTTCGGTGGTCGAGCCCTCGACGTTCTGGCGGCTGGTGAAGATGATCGGCTGGGTGGCCGTGCCCTCGGCGAAGATCTGCGAGCCGCGGTTGATCAGCAGATAGTCCGAACCGCCCGAGGCGAAGATGCGCACGCCCGGCTCGATGGTCAGGATGCCCTGGGTGCTGCCCGGCGTCGGCGAGGCGGCGTCGACGCCGCGGTCCGTGCCGACCGAGGTCCGGCCGGAGATCGAATAGATGGTGCCCGCGCGCAGCGGCACCGTCAGGGCGCCGTCGATCTGCTGGGGCAGCTGGCAGACGCGCAGGGTGTTGTTGGCGATCAGGCCGACGTTGGCGAACCCGGCCGGGCAGTCCGTCGCCGGGGTGCCGGGCGGGGGCGGGGTCGGTCCGCCGCCGCCGCCGACCGGGCCGCCGCCGAAATCGCCTTCACCGGGCGAAGCGACCTCGGCCGAGCCGCAGGCGGCGAGGATCATGGCGCTGGCGGAGATCGCGAGCAGGGTTTTCAGTCGAAGGCCGGTCATCGTTTCCACCGTGTCTGGTCCAAAGGATCATTCGGCAGGACGACCGGACCCTGTGTCCCGCCGCGGCGAACTCGCCCCCCTGCCCGGCGCTCTCGATAGAAGCCGCTTGTGACACCGTGGCCGCCGAACCGTGACGGTTGCGGCGCAGCTCTGTGAAGTTGTCTTGGCCGTTCGATGAAACATCGTCCCGACACGGCGGGATCGTCACAAACGGAAGGTAGAGCGGGCGGCGGCGAGCGTGGCTGAACCACGCGAAACGGCGTGTGACACCGCGGAGGGCCGATGGAGATCGACGCAGGGCCGGCGCTTCTGGCCATGGTGCTCGCCGGCGGGGGACTTCTGGCCGGGAGTTTCCTCGGCCTCGTCAGCCTGCGCCTCCCGAGGGGCGAAGGCATCGTCGCCGGGCGCTCGCGTTGCGCCGGATGCGGCCGGCCGCTGACGCCACGGCGTCTGGTTCCCGTGCTGAGCTATGCGATGTCCAAGGGCCGGTGCGTCGCGTGCGGAGCCGTCATTCCGATCCGCTATCCGGCCATGGAACTGGCCGGCGCGGCCATCGGCCTCTGCGCGGCGCTGACCCAGCCGTCGCTCATCCCGGCCCTGCTCACCGCCCTGCTCGGATGGCAACTGCTGCTGATCGCCGTGGTCGATGGCGAGCATTTCTGGCTGCCCGACCCGCTCACCCTGCCCCTGCTCGGCACGGGCCTCCTCGCCGCCGCGGCGCTGGATCGGCTCTCCGTGGTCGATTCCGTGACCGGCGCCGCGGTCGGCTTCGGCGGCCTGTGGCTTCTGGCCCGCGTCTATCGCCAGGTCCGCGGGCGCGAAGGCCTCGGCGGGGGCGACCCCTTCCTGCTGGCGGCCGGCGGGGCCTGGACCGGATGGATCGGCCTGCCCGGCATCCTGCTCTGGGCCGCCGCCGCCGGGCTCAGCGTCGTGGCCGCCCGCCTCCTGACCGGGCGTAGGGTTTCCGGCGCCGACCGCCTGCCGTTCGGAGTTTATCTGGCGCTCGGCGTCTGGCTGACCTGGCTTCTCGGCCCGCTCGGCCTCGCTCGCTGAAGACAGGGCGGCCGACGGCAAACCTTCCCCGAAACGACACAAATCTGCGTTGCGGCCGCGCTAGTTCCATCAGACGGGGACGCCGCCACAGATGACCACCAAGCGCAAATCCGACGGAGCGGCCGAGGCCCGGAACAACCGGCTGCTGGGCCAGCGCATCGCGCTCGCCCGGTCGGCGCGGGGATTGACGCTGGCCGAGCTGGCGGCGGCCGTCGGCGGAGGCCACCAGCTGATCCAGCGCTATGAGACCGGCGAGATGGCGGTGCCGTTCGGCCGGCTGGTGCAGATCGCCCAGGCCCTCGAGACTCCCCTGAGCGCCCTGATCGGCGACGCCTTCGACAGCGGCCCGGCCGAAGACCCGGAGACGCGCGTCGTCCTCCAGATCGCCCGCATCACCGGCCGCCTCCCGCCCTCCAAGCGCGCGGTGCTGGTCGCCCTGGCGCGGGAGCTGGGGCGGCCGTAGGGGGCGGACCATCAAGTGGGTCGCCTTGTAGAATGATTCGCGCTGGACCGGCCGCCCGCCACACACTTCCTGGATGGCCGTCACCTCCGGCAACTGAGGAAATAGCCCAACATTACCGGACCTTAGACCGGTGTGCGGGGTGAGGAGGCGTTCCGCCCGCGCTCGGAAGAACGACTGCGCCTAGTGACGTGGGTCCCTTAAGCTTGCAGCCGGAATGGGCGATTCACACCGCCTGTTCATCTAGCTGACTTCTCGTCTCAGACTGCTGATCGTCACATCCGCCTGCTTGCGGAGCAGTTCGATCAAAGC
>JAAXIW010000088.1 GCA_012270135.1 Brevundimonas sp.
CGCCGCTCGACCGTCAACTGGGCTCCGCGCGGCAGGTCGGCGAGTTGATCAGCCGAGGTCACCGCCCGACCATTCACGGCGAGGATGACATCGCCCGTCTGGATGCCGACGCCCCGGCGCGCATAGCCCCGGCTGTCGACGCGGCTGACGATCACGCCGGTGGCGAAGGGATCGCCGCCGAGACCGTCCGCGAGGGCCGGATTGAGGGTAAGGACCTGGGCGCCGGACAGGCCGCCTTCGCGTATCAGGGTGGCCCGGTCGATATCAGCGTCGCCCGGAAGGCGCTGGACCCGGGCGTTCAGGGTCTGCGCCCGGCCGTCGCGGATCACGCCGACTTCGACCGTATCGTTCGGTTCACGCGTGCCGACGCGGAAATTCAGTCCGCCCTGGTCGTTGACCTCGGCCCCGTCGATGGCGGTGATGACGTCGCCCTCGCGCAGGCCGGCGCGGGCGCCCGGTCCATTCGGCCAGACCTCGGTGATCACCAGCCCCTGCGGCCGCTCGAGGCCGAGGCTGCGGGCGATCTCGGCGCTGACCGTGTCGCCCTTCACCCCCAGCCAGGGACGGACGACGACCGTGGCCCCGCCGACGGCGGAGTCGACCACCCGCTTCACCAGGGTTGCGGGCACGGCGAAGCCGACGCCGGACGACGAGCCCGAGCGCGAGAAGATGGCCGTATTGATGCCGATCAGGTCGCCGTCCATGTCGACCAGGGCCCCGCCGGAATTGCCCGGATTGATGGCCGCGTCGGTCTGGATGAACGAGCCGCTGTCGCTGATGCCGGTCTCGGTGCGGTTCAGGGCCGAGATGATGCCGTTGGTCACCGTCTGGCCGACCCCGAACGGATTGCCGATGGCCAGCACCAGATCGCCGACCTGCTGTTCCTCGCGGTCGTCGATGTTGAGGGTCGGCAGGCGGTCGGTGACGCCCTCGAGCTGAAGCACAGCGATGTCCGAGCGGGCGTCGGCCAGCACCACCCGGGCGGAGAATTCGCGGCGATCGTTCAGGGTGACGCGGATCTGCTGCATGCCCTCGATGACGTGGTTGTTGGTCACCACCACGCCGTCGGCGCGGACGATGACCCCGGATCCAACCGAGCCGACCTGCTGGGCGCGCGGGCGGACCTGGCCGAACATCGACCAGAACGGGTCCTGGACCTGCTGGACGCCCCGGGCCGAGATGTTGACCACCGCGGGGGCCGCCTCGCGCACCACGGGGGCGAAACTGGCCTTCATCGAGGAGGCGTCGCCGGGCACGACCCGGTTGTCGGCGAAGACGCCGTCCTGGGCGCGGCTGTCGTCGGGCTGGCCGCAGGCCGCGAGAGACAGGGCCAGGGCGATCGCGAGAGTGCTGGTCTTCATCATCATCCAAACGGTCATGAAGGAGCTCTACCCTGATTGAGCCCGGTCAGGTCGACGCGAGCAAGCCGCGGGGCGGTCAAACGGGTCCGGTGTCGTCGCGTTCCGGCGGCCTCCGAGGTTGCGACAGCTTAATGCCAATCCGGCTTGCGCCCGGCCCCGGCGCACGTCCAAGCTGCGTTCATGACCGCAGTTATCGAAACGCGTGGGCTGACAAAGACCTACGGAACCGTCCGCGCCCTCGACGGGCTGGACCTGTCGATCCCGCGTGGCGGGGTCTATGGCGTACTGGGGCCCAACGGGGCCGGCAAGTCGACCCTGTTCCGCATCCTGCTGGGGTTGATCCGCTCGACCGAGGGCTCGGCCACGGTCATGGGCGGCCCGGTCAACGAGGTCAGCCACATGCGCCGCATGGGCTCGATGATCGAGACCCCGCGCTTCCCGCCCTATCTGACCGCCCGGCAGGTGCTGCGCTGGCTGGCGCTCGAGCACGGCGTCGGCGGCCAGACGGACATCCCCCACTGGCTGCAGCGCGTCGGCCTGACCGAGGCGGCCGACCGCCGCGTGCGCGGCTTCTCCGTCGGCATGATGCAGCGGCTGGGCGTGGCCGCGGCCCTGATGAGCCGTCCGGAATTGATCATCCTCGATGAGCCGACCAGCGGCATGGATCCCCCCGGGATTCAGGAGATGCGGGCCCTGATCCGCAGCCTCGCCGACGACGACGGGGTGACCGTGGTGCTGGCCAGCCACCAGCTGCTGGAGGTCCAGCGGGTCTGCGACCGCGTCGCCATCCTCAACAAGGGCAAGCTGGTGCGCGAAGGCGCGGTCGGCGAGCTGACGGCGGTGGGCGAGCGGTTGCGGCTGGCGGTCACACCGGCGGACAAGGTCCTGGCGGTGCTGGGGGCCAAGGGAACGGCCGAGGGCGACGCCGTGTTGGCCGAGGTCACGCGCGACGAGGGCCCCGCCCTGATCCGCGCCCTGGTCGAGGCCGGCGTCGACATCCACGAGGCCCGCTGGGTCGGCACCGACCTGGAGGCCATCTTCTTCACCGAGACGGGCTCCGTCCAGACGCCGGAGACGATCCATGCTCGTTGACGCCATCCGCGCGGAAGGCTTCCGCATCTCGAAGAACCGTACGCTGATCTTCTGGAGCCTGCTGTTCGTTCCGATCTTCACCATCGCCATCGGCGCGATCACACAGTTCGTGCTCAAGGCCAACGAGGCCAAGCTGCTGGCCGATTCCGACGCCCCGCCCGGCCTGCGCGAGATGATGGCCTCGGGCGGACAGCTGGACCTCGCCCAATCGCTGGTCCAAGCGGCCGGCAACGTCGCCAACCCCCTCGTGCTGGCCTTCGTCCTGATCGGCGCGGCGACCCTCTACGCCGGCGATTACCGCTGGGAGACCTGGCGGCTGATCAGCGCCCGCAACAGCCGCGTCAATCTGATGCTCGGCAAGCTGACAACGGTGGCCGGGATCGCCTTGCTGGCCATGCTGCTGATGCTGGTCGCGGCCGTGATCGAGAATTTCATCCGGGCGGCGATCTTCGAACGGCAGGTGGTCTTCAACGCCACCGGCGAAGCCTTCGGCCAGTTCATCGGCCAGCTCGGCCTGTCGTGGCTGCGCATCCTGCAGTTCACGATGATGGGCATGCTGGCGGCCGCGGTGACCCGCTCCCTGCTGGCGGCGCTGTTCGTGCCGCTGGTGCTCGGCGTAGCGCAGTTCTTCTCGCCCAACATGCTGGCCCCGATGGGGATCCTGCCCGACGCCTGGCTGGCCATGCTGATCAATCCCGGCGCCGCGGTCGACGCCATCAGCGCGACCATCGCGGGCGGCGAACGCGCCGCCGCCCTGTCCGACGGCCTCGTGCTCAAGGCCTGGGTCAGCCTCGGCCTGTGGACCCTGGTTCCGCTGGCCGGCGCGCTGGCGTGGTTCCAGAAGCAGGATCTGTCGAAGGAGTAGGGGTCAGAGCCTCTTCTCCATCCACACGTCGCAGCGAACGTAGGGGCTTGGCCGGGGCGGCAGGTCGACGAAGCCGAACCGGCGGTACAGGGCGATGGCGTGGGTCTGGGCCTTGTTGGTCTCGAGATAGAGACGGGGCGCGCCGTTGGCGCGAGCGTGGCCCTCGCAGGTCTCCAGCAGCCGCCAGCCGAGATTGAGACCGCGTGCCTTCTCCAGCACCGCCATCTTTCCGACCTCGTAGCCGCCGTCGGCCATGGTCATCAGCGAGCAACAGCCGACCGGCGCCCCGTCCCGCTCCGCGATGAAGATGGCGCCGCCCTTGTCGAGGATGGCGCCCTGCGGGTCCGTGAGCACGAGCAAATCCTTGGGCTCAAGCGCATAGCCGCCGGCGATCAGCCAGTCCTCGTTCAGTGATCGCCACGCGTCGGCATGATCCGGGCGATAAGGTTCGATCGTGGCGTCAGCTGTCGGCATGGAGCCCTCCCCGACACCTATCTGGGAAACGTCGGTCAAAGAAAAAGGGCGGCCGGATCGCTCCGGCCGCCCCTTCGAAGCCCCAACGGGAGACGCTTACGCCTCGTCGTCGCCCTCGATCTCATAGACCGGACCCGAGTCCTGGCCCTTGGCGTCGACGTCGCGGTCGACGAACTCGATCACGGCCATGGCGGCGTTGTCGCCGTGGCGGTAGCCGGCCTTCATGATGCGGATGTAGCCGCCGTTGCGGTCGGCGTAGCGCGGGCCGATCGTCTCGAACAGCTTGCCCACCTGCGGCACGTCACGGACGTGGCTGATGGCCTGACGACGGGCGTGCAGGTCGCCCTTCTTGGCGAGCGTGACCAGCTTCTCGACGAAGGGACGCAGTTCCTTCGCCTTCGGCAGCGTGGTCGTGATCTGCTCGTGCTTGATCAGCGACGCGGCCATGTTGGCGAACATCGCGGTCCGGTGGCTGGCCGTGCGGCCGAGCTTGCGATAGGCGGCGCCGTGGCGCATCGGGGTCTCTCCTACTCACCCTGGTTTCCACGAAAGCGGACCTGGGGTTCTCTCATTCTAACCGCTCCGTCAGCCTCGAAGGCCTGGGGCGGAGGGTTGAAACTAGATCTGGTCGTCGAACTTCTTGGCCAGGTCTTCGATGTTTTCCGGCGGCCAGTT
>JAAXIW010000132.1 GCA_012270135.1 Brevundimonas sp.
GCGCGCCGCGCTCCTTGAAGCTACCGGTGAAGTGCAGGTTGTCGAACTTGACCCACACCTCGGCGCCGGTCAGCTGCGACAATTTGCGGGAATGGCGCACCGGGGTGCGGTCGACCTGGCCGGCGATCCGCTCCCGCGCCGCCAGAATGTCGTCAAACGTGACTGTCATGGCCGTCCCTATACCCGGTCTCGCGCCGGTTTGCCGCGAGGTTGTGGACCACCGTCCGTGGCCCCGCAACCGCAACCTTGACCTTGCCCTGGCGTTCAGCGTCTGATCACGACGTTCGACCCGCGCCGCCTACGGAGAGAGCCCATGGCCGCCCAGATCATCCCCCGCAAGCCCATCCCCGCGCTGATTGTCGCCGTGATGCTCGGCGGCGCGCTCGCCGCGTGCGAGACCGCGCCGATGGACGGGGGCTTCGGCGGCGCGCCGTGGCCGCGCCCCGCGCCGGGTCCGGCGGTGTTCAATGCGCAGGACTTCGCCTGGTCGACCCGGGCGGGCAGCGCCTCGATCGACGGCCGCATCGACTACCGCCGCAACGGTCGGGCCTTCGACTGCACCGGCTCGGTCGGCCTGACGCCGGATACGCCCTATACCCGCGCCCGCATCCGCACCCTGTACGGGGCGACGGACCGGGCGGCGGTGCCGGAGGCCGTCGTCCGCGCCCGGACCGTCGCGGACCCCAGCGCCGACTATCGCTCCTACGTCCGATCCACGACCTGCGAAAATGACCGCTTCAGCTTTTCCGGCCTGCCGGACGGCGGCTGGTTCATCATCGTTCCGGTCAGCGCCGGCGGCGACGACCGGGGCGTCCTGATGCGCCAGGTCTTCACCCGAAACGGCCGGGTCTCCGTCACCCTGTAGCGTCACCGCCTGCCCGTCTTTTCAGGCCGCGTACCGGGCCGCTCTGGAGGATTAACCATGCAACGCGCTTTCCCGATCCGGTCAGTCCTGATCCTCGCCGCCGGCTTCGCCTTGGCGGCGGCCCCCGCGGCGGCGCAGTCCTGGGGACACAACAGCGGCTACGGACACCAGCGTGGCGGCTCCAACTGGGCCCCTTCGGCCTTCGACTGGCGCAGCCAGCTCGATCGCCCGGGCGACTATCGCTGCGACGCATTCTGGGACGCCAACCGGACCGACTGCGGCGCCCGCTGGCGCGATCAGCGGCATCGCGTCAGCGCCCAGGCCCGTCGCGACTACCGCGCGCTCGCGGGGTACGGCGGCAACCACGGCCGCTATGGCTATGCGTATGGCCACGGCTATGGCCATGACGGCCGGTATTCGACGCGGCGGCGTGGCTACGGCTACGGCTACGGCCAAGGCCACACCTATGGCTACGGCTCCACGGGTACGGCGTATCATGGAGCGTACGGACGGCCCGATCTGGTCTATCCAGGCGGCGGCTATGGCGGTTCGACCCATGCCGGCGGTCGCGATCCCGGCCGGATCGACTGGTGCCGCGCGCGCTACCGCTCCTATGACGTGCGCAGCGGCTACTACCGCGCCTACAGCGGCCGCCTGATCTTCTGCGGCTGAAGGCGAACCGGGTTCATCCGATCACGGAACGGTGGGTGAGCGGCGTTCGCCATCGTTTCGCCTTGTCCGCACCGCTTCGCTCCTCCTGACCCGCGAGGGGCGGTGGATCAGGGAGCGCGTACATGTCCCAGCACAATATTTCCGGCTCGGAAGTCTTCGGGCCAAAACCCGGCGTCATGCTGAGATCGGTCAAGACCAGCGGTCTCCGTCGCCAGCGCGCGGCGCGGACCTGGGCGGCCTTCATCGCCGGAGCGGTGGTGGCGGTGGCCGCCGGCGCCGTCGCCATGGCGGCCGTCTTCGGCCCGACCCTGTTCGGCTAGGGGCGCCCGCCCGCGCTCAGGCGGCGAGCCGCCGCGCGGCGAGCGATAGCGCCCCCTGGCGTCACGCCAGCCAGACCATCCGCCGCGTCCGGGCCTCGCCGGCTCGCGCCTTGCTGAATCCGCGCCGCACTTCTCCGGTGTAGAGAAAGCCGGCCTTCTCCAGCACCCGGCCCGAGGCCGGATTGTCGGTGAAATGGCCCGCCACGAGGGCGCGCCTGCGCCAGCGTCTCGACGCCCAGATCAGCGCGCCCTGCAGCGCCTCGGTCGCATAGCCCCGCCCCCAGAACGGCCGGCCGATCCAGTAGCCGACCTCGGGGGCCGGGTCGCTGTCCTCGAACAGACCGATGACGCCGACCGGTCCGTGGTCCTCATGCTCGATCAGGAAGGTGGCCGCCCGCGCCGGATCCTGCCCGGCCGCGCCGAGCACGAAGGCCTCCGCATCGTCGATGGAATAGGGATGCGGCATGCGCAGGGTCATCCGCGCAATGTCGGAATCGTTGGCCAGCGCGGCCAGCCGGCTGATGTCCTGCGCCGCGGGCGCGCGCAGGGCGAGGCGCCGCGTCTCGACGACAGGGGAGGGTTCGATCACGCACATGAGACGGCCTCGGTCTTCGCGCCGCCTCCTTGGAGGGCTCGGACGGCTTCGAGGCGGGGAAACGAAAACGGGGAGCCTGGTGATCCAGACTCCCCGCGGAAATAATTCCCTTGGTCCGGATCGCGGCTCTTGAGCCTTGCGCGATCCGGGAGATGTTCCGTTCGCGCTACTCGGCGGCCATGGCCTGGGCGTCGTTGGCCGGAAGGATCGACACATAACAACGGCCGCCACGCTTGGTGGTGAATTTGACCGAGCCGGTGGCGGTGGCGAACAGGGTGTGGTCGCGGCCGAGGCCGACGTTCTCGCCCGGGTGGAAGGTGGTGCCGCGCTGGCGCACGAGGATGTTGCCGGCCAGCACGCGCTCGCCGCCGAACTTCTTCACGCCGAGGCGCTTCGACTCGGAGTCGCGACCGTTGCGCGACGAACCACCGGATTTCTTGTGAGCCATGGGTCTGCTCCCGTTCTCGTCTGACTGTTACGCTTCGTCGCCGGCCTTGTCCGCCTTCTTGGCGGGGGCCTTCTTGGCGGGAGCCTTGGTTTCGGTCTTGGCGGCGGCGGCCTTCGGAGCCGCGGCCTTCTTGGCCGGAGCGGCCTTCTTGGCGGCCGGCGTCTCGGCGGCATCGGCCTTCGGAGCGGCGGCCTTCTTCGCCGGCTTGGCCTTGGCTTCGGTCTCCTCGACGCGCGGGGCCAGGCCGCGGGCGCGGGCGTTCATCTCGGCCTTGGTCATCAGCGAGGTCTCGCCGTCCCACTTGGCCTTCTCGCCGGCGCCTTCGATGCCGGTGATGCGCAGCACCGATTCCATCTGCCGGTGGCCGTTGGTGCGGCGATAGCCCTGACGACGGATCTTCTTGAAGATCTTGATCTTCTCGCCCTTGCGGGTTTCGACCAGCGTCGCCGCGACCGTCGCGCCGGCGATCATCGGGGCGCCGAGGGTCACGCCCTTGTCGCCGCCCAGCATCAGCACGTCGCCGAACGACACGTTGGAGCCGGCCTCGCCGTCGAGCTTCTCGACCACGATGACGTCGCCCGGTTGAACCCGGTACTGCTTGCCGCCGGTCTTGATCACCGCGTACATGTTGAAGCCTCAGCGAAACGCAAAAAGAATAAGCCCGACGGGGGTCCCCCTCGGGCGAAGAGCGGCGACATATACGGAAAGGCCCCCCGGAGTCAACGTGAAACCCGGCCTTCAGGGCTTTTCCGGCCCGGGTTTCGGGGGGTGTCCCCTTCGGCGGGGCGGCCCGGCATCCTGGAAGCCCGTTCCCGTTGCGAGCGACAATGATTGCGGCGCCCGCGTGGCAGGCGTAAAGGTTTCGGTAACCGTGTTCTTCCGGCGATCGTAGCGCCTTGGGCCGGATCACCGCTCGCGGATGGGGGGCGTCATGGGCGTTCGGACCAGTTTCCTCGGGGGGCGGAGCGACGTCGCCCTTTTCCTGCCTTTCACCGGCGACGCCGGCGACAACCTGCTGGTCGGGTCCGCGGGGGATGACACCATCGACGGACTCGGCGGGGACGACATCCTTCAGGGCGGCGCCGGCGACGACGTCCTTGACGGCGGGGACGGGCTCGACACCGCGGACTACACCGACGCGGCGTCCGGAGTCGTGGTTCGCCTGTTCGCCGGCCTGACCACCGTCGACGGCGACGGCGGCGTCGACACCCTGATCTCGATCGAGAACGTCACCGGCTCGGCCTTCAACGACACCCTCCTCGGTTCGGCGGGCGCAAACGTGCTCAGGGGCGGCGCGGGTCAGGACTATCTGATCGGCCTGGGCGGCGCCGACATACTGTACGGTGGAAGCGGCGCCCCGAACCAGTTGCAGGGCGGGACGGGCGATGACGACTATCATGTCGACGCCAATGACACGCTGGTGGAGTTCGCGGGCGAAGGCCACGACCGGGTCTTCACGACCCAGGCGCGGCTCGTCCTCGCCGCCAATATCGAGGATCTCACCGTTATCGGCGGCGGCTCGGTCACCGGCATCGGCCACGCCGGGGCCCTAT
>JAAXIW010000130.1:0-3704 GCA_012270135.1 Brevundimonas sp.
CTCCACCGCTTCGCGGTCCCCCTCCCCATTTCATGGGGAGGAGACGCGGCATGACCGACACCATCTTCGCCCTCGCCACGCCACCGGGTCGGGGGGCCATCGCCATCATCCGGCTGTCGGGGCCGGGGACGGAACAGGCCCTCGCCGCCCTCGGCTAGGGCGCGCTGAAACCGCGCCTCGCCTCCCTGCGCGAGCTGACCCACGAGGGCCGGCGTCTCGACGAAGCCCTCGTCCTCCGTTTCCCCGCCCCGAACTCCTACACCGGCGAGGATTGCGCCGAACTGCACCTCCACGGCGGCCGGGCCGTGGTCGAGACGGTCGGGGAGGCGCTGGTTTCGCTCGGCCTTCGCCCGGCCGAGCCCGGGGAATTCACCCGCCGGGCGTTCGAGAACGGCCGCATGGATCTGGCCCAGGCCGAGGCGGTGGCCGATCTGATCGACGCCGAGACCACGGCCCAGGCCGCCCAGGCGCTGGGCCAGCTCGACGGCGCCCTGTCTCAGACCTACGCCGGCTTCCGCCGCGATCTGCTCAGGGCGCTGTCGCTGGTCGAGGCCGAGATCGACTTCCCCGACGAGGAGGTGCCGGACAATCTGGCGCGTACGGCGGGACCGGTGCTGGACGGCCTGATCGCGGAGCTGGGGACGGCTCTGGCCGACGCCCGCCGGGGCGAGCGGGTGCGCGAGGGCTACCGCATCGTCCTGATCGGCGAGACCAATGCCGGCAAGTCGTCGCTGTTCAACGCACTCGTGGCGCGCGAGGCGGCCATCGTCACCCCCATCGCCGGCACTACCCGCGATGTGCTCGACGCCGATCTGATCATCGGGGGCTATGCGGTGACCCTGTCGGACACCGCCGGCCTGCGCGACAGCGACGACCCCATCGAGGCCGAGGGCGTCCGCCGCGCCCGGGGCCGGGCGGAGCAGGCCGATCTCAGATTGTGGGTTCGGGCGCCGGGCGATGCCGAAGGCCCGGCGGCGGCCTTCTTTCGCCCCGACGACCTGCTGGTCCTGACCAAGGCCGACATCGACCGGGCCGCACCGCCGCCGGACCGGGAGTCGATCGTGGTCAGCACCGAGACAGGGGAGGGTCTCGGCGCATTGCATGACTGGTTGGCCGCGCGGTTGGCGCAGGACCTCTCCGGGGGTGATTTCCCGGCGGTCACGCGAGAGAGACATAGGCGTCGGCTGGCCGAAGCCCTGGCGGCCGTCGAGGCGGGGCGTCGCGCGCTCGACCGATCGCCCGAGATGGCCGGTGACGACCTGCGCCGCGCCGCCGACAGCCTGGCCCGGGTGACGGGCGCGATCGGAGTCGAAGACATCCTCGGGGAAGTGTTCTCGACCTTCTGTATCGGCAAGTGACCTGTTTCACGTGAAACACCCCCACGGCGCCGGTGGCGAAGGCGGACGTTTTCGCCTATGTCCCCGCGCATGAAGCATTTCGACGTCATCGTCATCGGGGGCGGGCACGCCGGCTGCGAGGCCGCCGCAGCCTCCGCGCGCGCGGGAGCGGCCACGGTGCTGCTGACCCAGAAGCTCGAAACCATCGGCGAGATGTCGTGCAACCCGGCCATCGGCGGCCTCGGCAAGGGCCATCTGGTGCGTGAGATCGCCGCCATGGACGGCGTCATGGCCCGGCTCGGCGACGTCTCGGGAATCCAGTTCCGCCTGCTCAACCGCTCCAAGGGGGCGGCGGTGCAGGGGCCGCGCAGCCAGATCGACCGCCGCCGCGAGCGCGAGCCGAGGCAGGCCGAACTCGCCGGCACCCCCAACCTGACCCTGATGGCCGGCACGGCCGAAAGCCTGGTCCTCGATGGCGACCGGGTAGCCGGCGTGGTCACGGGCGAGGGTGATGAAATCCGCGCCGCCGCCGTTGTCCTGACCACAGGGACCTTCCTCAACGGGGTCATCCACAAGGGCGACCAGCGCATTCCGGCCGGCCGGCACGGCGAGGCGCCGTCGACCGGACTCGCCGCCGATCTCTACGGCGCCGGCCTGACCATGGGCCGGCTCAAGACCGGAACCCCGGCGCGGCTGGACGGGCGGACCATCGCCTGGGACCGTCTGGACATGCAGCAGGCCGACGCCGAGCCCGTCCCGTTCAGCTTCCTGACGGACCGGATCGACGTGCCCCAGATCGCCTGCGGCGTGACCCACACCACGGCCGAAACACATCGGATCATCGCCGACAATCTCGGCGACAGCGCCGTCTATGGCGGCCACCTGTCCGGCCGCGGCCCGCGCTACTGCCCCTCGATCGAGGACAAGGTGGTGCGGTTCGCCGACAAGACGTCGCACCAGATCTTCCTCGAGCCGGAAGGCCTCGACGACCCGACCGTCTATCCGAACGGCATCTCGACCTCGGTGTCCGACGCCACCCAGGCCGCCTTCCTGCGCACCATCCCGGGGCTGGAGTCGGTCGAGGTGTTCCGCTTCGGCTACGCCATCGAGTACGACTACGTCGATCCGCGCGAGCTGACCCCGGCGCTGGAGGTGAAGAAGCGTCCCGGACTGTATCTGGCCGGCCAGATCAACGGCACCACGGGCTATGAGGAGGCGGGCGCCCAAGGCCTGATCGCCGGCCTCAACGCCGCCCGCGCCGCCGCCGGCTCCGACCCGATCGTGCTCGGCCGCGACCAGGCCTATATCGGCGTCATGATCGACGATCTGGTCACACGCGGGGTGACCGAGCCCTACCGGATGTTCACCAGCCGGGCCGAATACAGATTGACCCTGCGCGCCGATAATGCGGATCAACGGTTGACCCCCTTGGCCATCGCGGCGGGCATCGTTTCGGAAGCCCGCCGGGCCGTCTTCGAATCCAAGGCCGGGCTGCTGGCGCAGGCCGCCACCCTGGTGCGCGGCTCGACCTACACCCCCAAGGAAGCCGGGGCGCTCGGTATTCCGGTCAACGCCGACGGCCAACGCCGCTCGATCCGCGATCTGCTGGCCTTCCCGGGCGTCGACCTGACGACCTTCGAAGCGGCCCATCCGGAGATCGCCGGCTGGCCCCGGCAGGTTCGTGAGCAGATCGAGATCGATGCAGGCTACGCCGGCTATCTGGACCGACAGGCCTCGGACGCCGAGGCCCTGCGCCGGGAGGAGGCCCTGGCCATACCGGTCGACCTCGACTACGCGGCCATAGGCAGCCTTTCGAACGAGGTGCGCGAGAAGCTTTCTTTGATCCAGCCGCGCACGCTCGGCCAGGCCGGCCGTATCGAGGGCATGACCCCGGGCGCCCTGACGGCCCTGCTGTCGCATGTGAAGCGGATACGGGTGGCCGCGTGACGCCTGCGGAATTCCAGCGCCTGTCCCGCGCGACGCCGGAGCAGGTCGCCGATATCGAGACCTTCATCGCCCGGCTGACGGAGGCCAATGCGGTGATGAACCTCGTCGGTCCGGACACCATCCCGGATATCTGGAACCGGCACATCTGGGACTCGGCGCAACTGCTGGAATGGTCGCCGTCGGCTCTGACCTGGGCCGATCTCGGGGCGGGGGCGGGCTTCCCGGGCGTGGTGCTGGCGATCCTGCTCAAGGGTCGGGCAGGCGGCCATGTCTGGTTGATCGACAGTCTCGGCAAGCGCTGTCGCTTCCTGCAGTCCGTGGTCGATGAACTGGCGCTGCCGGCCACGGTGGTCAACGGGCGGGCGGAGGAACAGGCGCTCAATGAAACAGACGTGACCGCACTCCACATCCACCCGCAGG
>JAAXIW010000130.1:3714-4421 GCA_012270135.1 Brevundimonas sp.
TCGGAGCCGCGCCGGAGTGGCGTGGGCTCGGTGTGGTGGAGACTAGTGTGGCTAGGAGGGGGCGGCCGACCACGCGCTGATCGCCGCGAACCTCAGCGCCCGCGCCGTCGCCCCGATGGACAAGCTGCTCGGCTATGCACAGCCTTATCTACAACGCGGCGCCCAGGGGCTGTTTCTGAAGGGGGAAAAGGCCGAGGCTGAGTTGATCGAAGCCCGCAAGGTCTGGCAGTTCGACAGCGACCTCTCCATCTCGCGCAGCGATCCGCGCGGCCGTATCGTTTCCGTCCGGAGCCTCCGCCGTGTCCATAGCCGGTAAGACTCGCGTTCTCGCCGTTTCCAACCAGAAGGGCGGGGTGGGCAAGACCACCACGGCCATCAATCTCGGCACGGCCCTCGCCGCGATCGGCGAGAAGGTGCTGATCGTCGACATGGATCCGCAGGGCAATGCGTCCACCGGGCTGGGTGTTCCACGTGAAACACGCCGGGTGACCATCTACGACGTCATCGTAGACGGGCGGGCGGTGGATGAATCCGCGGTTCAGACGGCCGTGCCCGGTCTGCACATCATCCCGGCGGACGCCGACATGTCGGGGGTCGAGATCGAGCTCAGCCAGGCCGACCGCCGTTCCTATCGCCTGCGCGACGCCCTCGCCGGGCAGGGGGCGGATGGGCAGACCCGGTACGCCTATGTGCTGAGCGACTGCCCG
>JAAXIW010000193.1:0-1707 GCA_012270135.1 Brevundimonas sp.
ATCCCGTTCGAGGCCGGGGCGGGGCCGTCCGGCGACCTGATCCGGCCGCTGGACCGCCATCCGTTCGTGCCGGACGACCCGGCGCGGCTGGACCAGGACTGCTACGAGGCCTTCAACATCCAGGTGCAGGGGCTGATGCGGCGGATGAAGGCGACGAATGGCGAGCGCATCGTCATCGGCGTCTCGGGCGGGCTGGATTCGACCCAGGCGCTGCTGGTCGCCTGCCGCGCCTTCGACCGGCTGGGCCTGCCGCGGACCGGCATACTCGCCTTCACCATGCCCGGCTTCGCGACGTCGGAGGGGACGAAGTCGAACGCCTGGGCGCTGATGAAGGCGCTGGGGGTGACCGGGGCCGAGATCGACATCCGGCCGACGGCGACGACCATGCTGGAGGCCATCGGCCACCCCTATGCGAAGGGCGAGCCGGTGCACGACATCACCTTCGAGAACGTGCAGGCGGGATTGCGCACCGATTATCTGTTCCGGCTGGCCAACCAGAACGGGGCCTTCGTGCTGGGCACGGGCGACCTGTCGGAACTGGCGCTGGGCTGGGCCACCTATGGCGTCGGCGACCATATGAGCCACTACAACGTCAACGGCGGGGTGGCGAAGACGCTGATCCGGCACCTGATCCGATGGGTCGCGGACCGCGAGATGGTCGGGGCGGAGGCGGTTCCGGTGCTGCGCGGCATTCTCGACACGGAGATTTCGCCCGAACTGGTGCCGGCCAGGGACGGCCAGATCCAGTCGACCGAGGCGACGGTGGGGCCGTATGCGCTGAACGACTTCTTCCTGTTCCACGTCACCCGCTTCGGGCTGAAGCCCTCGAAGGTGGCCTGGCTGGCGCATCAGGCGTGGAAGGACGCCGCGCGCGGGCATTGGCCGGCGGGGACGCCGGAGGACGAGAAGGTCGAATACGATCTGGCGACCATCAAACACTGGCTGCGGAAATTCCTGGTGAGGTTCTTCCAGACTTCGCAGTTCAAGCGCTCGGCCCTGCCGAACGGGCCGAAGGTGGTGACGGGGGGATCGCTCAGCCCGCGCGGCGACTGGCGGGCGCCGTCGGACAGCACGGCGCGCGTGTGGCTGGATGAGCTGGAGGGGAATGTGCCGGACGCTTGATCGGGCTCCATTCTTCTTTCGTCATCCTCCGCCGCTCCGCGGCTTGCCGGAGGATGACGAAAGTCAGGGAAGCTCCCCCAGAAACGGGAAGATCGCCGCCTTGGCCTCGGGCTCGTCGAGCATGGGGGCGTGGCCGACGCCGGGGACCTCGACGAAATCCATCTTCGGGGCGCGCTTCTTCATCTTCGCGGCGATGGCCTCGCTGAGCAGGTCGGAGGTCTCGCCGCGCACCAGCAGCACCGGCCGGGCCCGGGTCAGGCGGCTGAACATCGGCCACAGGTTGGGGACCAGGGCCTTGGCCCCCGCCGCCCGGATGGGCATGGCGATGTCGGGGTCGTAGTCCAGCTCGGGCGAGCCCTCGGAGCCGATCCTGAAGACCCGGCGGGCGAAGGCGTCCCAGTCGGCGTCGGTGTAGTGGGGGAAGGCGACGGCGTTGTGCTGCTTCACCCAAGCCGCGGCCTCGGCCCAGGTCGGGGTGTCGACGGGCTGCCCGGAATAGGCGGCGATGCGGGCCCGGCCCGCCTTCGCGACCTCGGGACCGCCGGCGGTGCCGCGGGCGGCGGCGGGGACCGTCGCGCGGATCGC
>JAAXIW010000193.1:1717-4418 GCA_012270135.1 Brevundimonas sp.
GAGCCGCGGATGTCGACGCGCCCGAACCGTTCCTCGATGCGGGCCAGGCCCTCGGGCGCGACCTCGGGCCCGACGTCGTTCAGGATGGCGGCGGCGATGGCGCGCGGCTTGATCGCCGCCAGCGCCATGGTGATCAGCCCGCCCATCGAGGTGCCGAGGAAGACGGCGCGGGCGATCCCCGCCTGCTCCATCAGGGCGAGGATGTCGTGGGCGTAGTTGAGCGGCTGGTAGGTCATCGGATCGGGGGCGCGGTCCGACAGGCCCCGTCCCCGGACGTCGACGGCGAGCACCCGGCGGCCGCTCTGGGCGATCAGGGGGGCGATGGTCCCGAAGTCGGCCGAGTTGCGGGTCAGGCCATGGATGGCGATCACCGGCAGCTTCGCCGGGCCGGAGGCGGCGGCGTAGTCGCGGGCGTAGAGGCTGAGTCCGTCCGGACTGGTCCAGCGGCGATCGGCGAAGGTCTGGGTCATGCGGGCTCCGGGTGTCGTCCGGAGTAATTCACCGCCGGACGAATTCCATCAATGGCCGAGCAGCTCTTTTACGAACTGATCGAGGTCGCCGCCCTCGAAGCGGAAACCGGGAACGCCGGCGCGGCGGGCGGCCTCGAGGTCGGACGGCTGGTCGCCGATCAGGAAGGACTTCGCCGGATCGATGCGGTGATCCTCGATGGCGCGCAGGATCATGCCGGGGTTGGGCTTGCGGTCCGGGTGGTCGGGATGGCGGTAGCGCTCGTCGAGGGCGTCGGCATGGAAGGGGCAGGCGTAGACCGCGCCGATCACCGCCTGCTGCCCGGCCATCCGGCGCACCAGCAGGGTGTTGAAGGCCTTCATCTGGGCCTCGGTGAACAGACCGCGGGCGACGCCGGACTGGTTGGTCACCACGACGCACAGATAGCCGAGCTGGTTCAGCCGGCGCACGGCCTCGCAGGCGCCGGGGGTGAAGCGCAGATGCTCTTCCAGATGGGGATAGCCGGAATCCTCGATCAGAACGCCGTCGCGATCGAGGAAGACGGCGGGAACGCCGGATGTCATGATGCCCGGGCATACGGCGCCGTACGCCGTCGTTGCAACCCGTCACGGGAAGTGACCCCGACCGATTTGGCGTGGCCGGGGACGATTTGGTAGGAGGCCCGCAACCCGGCGCGGCCGTGACCGCGCGTTCGGAGACCTCCCCGCATGACCATCCCCTTCATCGATCTCCAGGCCCAGCGGCTGCGCCTGAACGGCGCCATCGAGGCCGCGGTGCAGGAGGCCGTGGTCGGCGGCGCCTGGGTGATGGGGCCGCAGGTGCGCCGGTTCGAGGCCGATCTGGCCGTCTTCGGCAAGGCGAAGCACGCGCTGGGCTGCGCCAACGGCACCGACGCCCTGGCCCTGCCGCTGATGGCGTGGGGGATCGGGCGGGGCGACGCGGTGTTCACGCCCAGCTTCACCTTCGCCGCCACCGCCGAGATCGTGCCGTGGTTCGACGCCGAGCCGGTGTTCATCGACGTCGACCCGACGACCTACAACATGGATCCCGGCCACCTCGAGGCGGCTATCGAGGCGACGCTGAAGGAAGGCCGGCTGACGCCCCGCGTGGTCATCGCCGTCGACCTGTTCGGCCAGCCCGCCGACTATCCGGCCATCAAGGCGATCTGCGACAAGCATGGGCTGAAGCTGATCGCGGACTCGGCCCAGGGCTTCGGCTGCACCCTGAACGGCGAGCATCCGCTGAAATGGGCCGACATCACCACCACCAGCTTCTTCCCGGCCAAGCCGCTGGGCTGCTACGGCGACGGCGGGGCGGTGCTGACCGACGACGACGACCTGGCCCAGCTGATCGATTCGATCCGGGTGCACGGCAAGGCGGTGGCGCTGGACCTTAAGGACCGCACCTTCGAACACGACCCCAAATATCTGAACATGCGCATCGGGCTGAACAGCCGGCTGGACACCATCCAGGCGGCGGTGCTGATCGAAAAGCTGAAGGTGTTCGGCGACGAGATCGGCATGCGCAACCGCATCGCGGCCCGCTACAACGACGGCCTGCGCCCGCATGTGGCGGCGGTCCCGGACGTGCCGCAGGGCAACGTCTCCAACTGGGCCCAGTACACCATCGAGCACGAGGACCGGGACGGTCTGGCCGCGCATCTGAAGGAACAGGGCGTGCCGACGGCGGTCTACTATCCGATCCCGCTGCACCTGCAGCCGGCCTATGACATGTATCCGCGCGGACCGCAGGGCCTGCCGGTCACCGAGCGGCTCAAGGACCGGGTCATCAGCCTGCCGATGCATTCCGATCTGGACGAGGCGACCCAGGACCGCATCATCGCCGCCGTCGCTTCGTTCAAAGCTTGATCGGGAGGCTGATCCGATGACCCAGCACCAGCAAGTCCTCAAATTCGGCGTCGCCGGCGTCGGCGTCATGGGGCGCAACCACGCCCGCGTGCTGACGGACATCCGCGACGTCGAACTGACCCATGTCTTCGACCCCGACGCCGCGACCGCCGAGGGCGTGGCCGCGGCCTATGGGGCGTCGCCGGTGACCACGGCCGGGGCCTTCGTCGCGGCCGGTCTGGACGCCGCCGTTGTGGCGACCCCGAACCGGCACCACGCCGACCTCGGCGTGGCGCTGCTGGAGGCCGGCGTCCATGTGCTGGTCGAGAAGCCGATCGCCGCCACGCTGGAGGACGCCCGGCGCATGATCGACGCCGCCAAGGCCA
>JAAXIW010000087.1:0-2281 GCA_012270135.1 Brevundimonas sp.
GGATATAGCGGTAGACGGTTCCTTGCGCGAGCGAGGCGCGTTATCGCTGCGTGATGAGCCGCGAAACCGCCCCCGCCAGCGCCGAAACCGGGAAGGAAGGCTGGCGCCTGCGTCCCCGGCTGCGGGCGCTGTACCATGGCACGTCGCGGACGGCGGTGCGCTTCCGGCTGGCGGTGCTGATCGTCGACCTGGCCATCATCGCCTTCTTCATGGCCGCGCCCCTGCTGCGGGGCGAGGGTCTGATCTTCTACGTCATCGACTATCTGATCGCCGCGGTGCTGATCGCGGATCTGGCGGCGCGGGCGTCGGCCTATTCCAACCTGCGGGACTGGCTGAGGAAGCCGATCGTCTGGATCGACCTGTTCGTGCTGGGGACCCTGCTGTTCCCGCCGCTGATGTTCAACCTCGGTTTCCTGCGGGTGCTGAGGCTGTGGACCCTGATCCATTCGGACTTCTTCTGGCGCACCATCGGGCGGCGCTACGACGACACCCGGGTGGAGGAGATCGTCAAGGCGCTGTCGTCGCTGGTGACCTTCATCTTCGTGGCCACGGGCTTCGTCTACACCAGCTTCATGGGCCGCTACGAAGGCATCAGCGGCTATATCGACGCCCTGTATTTCACCGTCACCAGCCTGACCACGACCGGTTATGGCGACATCCTTCTGCCGGGCGACTGGGGGCGGATCGTGTCGATCCTGATCATGCTGGGCGGGGTGACCCTGTTCGTGCGGCTGGGGCAGACGCTGCTGCGGCCGCACAAGGTGCGCCACCCGTGCGACCGCTGCGGCCTTCAGACGCACGATCCGGACGCGGTGCACTGCAAGGCCTGCGGCAATCTGCTGTGCATCCCCGACGAGGGGCGGTGAGGCGGCGCTCGCCCTGACATGACAAAACCGTAACCTCCGGCCGGCGCGGCTTGCCGGGACCCGGACCGCCGTTAAGGTGCCGGCCGACCTTTTTGTCGGGGACTGTCCAGATGATCCGCACCGCCGCGCTCGCCGCGCTTCTCGCCTCCACCGCCCTTTCGAGCGCCGCCATGGCCCAGACCGCCCCAGCCCCCGCGCCCGCCGAGGTTTCCGGCGGCTTCGCCACCTCGGACGCGACCGATCCGTATCTGTGGCTGGAGGAGATCGAGGGCGAGCGGGCCATGGAATGGGTCGAGGCGCACAACGAACATTCGCTGGGCGTGCTGCGCGGCGACCCGCGCTTCGAGACCCTGCACCAGCAGGCGCTGGAGATCGTCCAGGCCCGCGACCGCATCCCCGGGGTCGGCTTCAATCACGACGGCACCCTGGACAATTTCTGGCAGGACGCCGGGCACGTGCGCGGGGTGTGGCGGACCACCACGGTCGACAGCTACCGCAGCGCCGAGCCGCAGTGGGAGACGGTGCTGGACCTCGACGCCCTGTCGGCGGCCGAGGGCAAGAACTGGGTGTGGAAGGGCGCCAGCTGCCTGCCGCCGGACGAGACCCGCTGCCTGATCAACCTGTCGGACGGCGGCAAGGACGCGGTCACGGTGCGCGAGTTCGACCGCACGACGAAGACCTTCGTCGAGGGCGGCTTCGTCCTGCCGGAATCCAAGGGCGGGGCCTCGTGGGTGGACGAGGACACCCTGCTGGTCTCGCGCGACTTCGGGCCGGGCAGCCTGACCAGCTCGGGCTATCCGATGATCGTCAAGGTGCTGAAGCGCGGCCAGACCCTGGACCAGGCGACGACGGTGTTCACCGGCCAGCCGACCGACGTCTCGGTGTCCGGCTATACGCTGCGCGACGCCGACGGGGTGGTGAAGGCGACCCTGATCAACCGGGGGATCAATTTCTACGAGGGCGAGACGCACCTTCTCGGCGCCGATGGCGCGACCACGAAGCTGATGCTGCCGGCCAAGTCGAATATCAATGCCCTCGTGCGGGGCCAGCTGGTGGTGACCACGGACCAGGACTGGACCGCGCCGTCGGGGCAGGAATTCCGGACCGGCGACGTCATCGCCTGGGACCTCGACCGCTGGCTGGCCGACCCGGCGACGCCGGCGCAGCTGGTCATCCGGCCGGGCGAGCGCGAGGCCATCGAGGGCATGAACGCGACCCGCAACAAGCTGGTCGTGGCCCTGTACGAGAACGTGCGCGGCTCGGTCTATGTCTATGAGCCCAATCCGGCCGGCGAGTGGAGCCGGACCCGGCTGGACCTGCCGCAGAACGTCACCGTCGGCGTCGGCTCGGCCAGCGAGCAGGCCGACAAGGTGTTCGTCAGCGTGGCCGGCTATCTGAATCCGTCGAGCCTGTAT
>JAAXIW010000087.1:2291-4396 GCA_012270135.1 Brevundimonas sp.
GGTCTATGTCATCGCCAATACGCGCGGCGGCGGCGAGTTCGGGCCGCGCTGGCACCAGGCGGCGCTGCAGGAGAACCGCCAGCGCTCGCACGAGGACTTCCAGGCGGTGGCCGAGGATCTGATCGCGCGCAACATCACCTCGCAGCCGCGCCTCGGGGTGATGGGCGGCTCGCAGGGCGGGCTGTTCATGGGGGCGATGCTGACCCAGCGCCCGGACCTGATCAATGCGGCGGTCATCCAGGTGCCGCTGTTCGACATGCTGCGCTTCCACAAGCTGCTGGCCGGCGCCTCGTGGATCGCCGAATACGGCAATCCGGACATTCCGGAGGAGCGGGCCTGGATCGAGCAGTATTCGCCCTACCAGCGGCTCGAGGCCGGCCAGCCCTATCCGGAGGTGTTCATCCACACCTCGACCAAGGACGACCGCGTCCATCCGGGCCACGCCCGCAAGGCGGCGGCGCGGCTGGAGGAACTGGGCTATCCGGTGCTGTTCTACGAGAACACCGACGGCGGTCACGCGGCGGGGGCCAACCTGCGCGAGACGGCGCGGCGGCTGGCGCTGGAATACACCTATCTGACCCGGCGGCTGATGGACACGCAGGTCCCGGCGCCGGAGTAGCGCGAGACTCCTCCCCTTCGGGGGAGGACTTTGTTGAAGTGCGGAGATTTTCGATGCGTCACCTGATCCTCACCGTTTCGATCCCGGCCCTCCTGCTGGCCGCCTGCGCCACGGGACCGTCGGAGGATGCGATCTACGGGCTCGCGCCTGATCGGATCGAGGGGCCGTTGGCGACGCCGGTCGCCGCGCCGCCGCATTTTCCGGTCGACCTGACCCCGGCCGGCGTGCGGGCCGCCGACGATCATCTGGCGCTGGAGGCGGTCGAGGGCGCGGAGGCGATGGCCTTCGTGGCGGAGTCGAACCGCAAGGCGCTGGCGGCGCTGGAGGGCGACCGCCGCTATGAGACCTTCCGCCGGCAGGCCGAGGCCATCCTGACGGCGACGGACCGGATTCCGACGCCGAGCTTCCTCGGCGACGGTCTGGGCAATTTCTGGCAGGACGCGGCCAATCCGAAGGGGATCTGGCGGCGCACGACGCTGGCCAGCTACCGCTCGGGCGACGCCCGCTGGGAAACCCTGATCGACGTCGACGCCCTGGCGAAGGCCGAGGGCAAGGACTGGGTCTGGAAGGGGACGGACTGCCTGGCGCCGGACGAGACCCGCTGCCTGGTCAATCTGTCGGACGGCGGCAAGGACGCGGTGGTCGTGCGCGAGTTCGACACGCGAACGAAATCGTTCGTGGACGGAGGGTTCTCCCTGCCGGAGGGCAAGCACCGCATCGAATGGCTGGACCGCGACACCCTGCTGGTGGCCACCGACTTCGGGCCCAACACCCTGACCGAGTCGGGCTATCCCTTCATCGTCAAGGCGCTGAAGCGCGGCCAGACCCTGGCGCAGGCGACCGAGGTCTATCGCGGCGACATCGGCGACGGCGGCTATGGGGTCAGCCCGAGCGTCTATCGGGACAAGGACGGGCGGATCGAGGCGGTGCTGTTCCATCGCCCGCTCGACACCTTCCGCGCCGAGACCTGGCGCTGGGTCGATGGACGACGGACGGTCAAGCTGAACCTGCCCGAGCGGGTCGGCGTCAACGGGACCATGGGCGACCGGCTGGTCTTCTCCCTGGACGAGGACTGGACGGCGGGCGGCGCGACCTTGCCGGCCGGGGCGCTGGTCACCGCCGATCTCGACGGGCTTTCCGGGGCGTCGGCGGCCGACGCGGCGGTGATCTTCGCCCCCGGCGCGCGCCAGTCGATCGACAGTGTCCGGGTCATGTCGGACAGCATCCTTGCGGTGGTGTCCGACAATGTCGTCGGCACGCTGAAGCGGTTCAGTCCGGCGGCGGGCGGCTGGCGCGCCACCGACATCGCCGTCCCGGCCAACAGCGCCGTGGGTCTGGGCGACAGCTCCAAGGCGCGGGGTCACGTGTTCGTGTCGACGCAGGGTTTCCTGACGCCGCCGACGCTCAGCATAGCCGACCTCACGGACGAGACCACCACGGAGCTTCGCTCGGCCACGGCCAAGTTCGACGCCTCGACCCATGTGGG